>CAJWOI010000165.1 GCA_913044255.1 uncultured Alphaproteobacteria bacterium | reverse complement strand
GAGGGTGAAGCAGACCATGTTCAGGGTAGCCGCAAACAGCCGGTTTTGACCCGTTCCAGAAGTCCCAGATGACCCATACACCTGCTTTATGGCGCACATAACACTGCCTGACGGTTCCTTAATCCCTCGCGCTGGCAATATTCCGCAAAGCGATGGAATCTCCAACGTTTCCTTCGGGGTCGGTTGTCCTTCCCCCCTATCCTTGAGCCACGTTTGATATGATGCTCACCCTTGACAGGTTGCAGGCTCATCCTTTGTCCGATGGCCACAGAGCGAAATTTCTTCCATCAGTAGCTGGGCTTGGCTACGATTGCATTCGATTTGAAGGTCGTCTGGAAAGTGTCAGATATGGTGCCCGCATTAAGTTCATTGGACTATCCATGATGTAAGTGCTGCGGGAGGACGGAATTGTGAATGTGCGCGTCAAATATACATTTATTGCTGTTGGAGCGATAGTTTACCTTCTTAACGGTTGCCAAACAGCGACCAATTTCGGTGGCAAGGCGAATAAAAACGGTCCTGTGCACACGGAGACACAGCTACCCCGTACGACAGATAGCATTAGAGGCACCAATAGAGAACAGCAGTCAGTTGATCTCCCCCCTCCTGTCTTGCCCGCAAAACCTGCGCAGACACTTGATCATTCCCAGTCTAATAAACTAAGGGAGGCGTACAAACAGTTCTTGGCGCTAAAAGGTCAAGGCCGGGATAAATATGCGCTTCCGTTTGCAAAGCTTGCGGTGGAACTTAGTGAAAAAGAGTTTGGTAAAGGGCACCCAAATGTAGCTTTCTATCTTCGAAACCATGCCGAATTGTACACCAATCTGGGCCAATATGGAGATGCGGAACCACTTTTTCGAAAAGCGTTAACCATTGTTGAAAAAGCCAAAGGTGTATCGCACCCTGACTTCTCGGAGGGGCTTAGCAAGCTCGCAATGATGTACCTTGATCAAGGCCGCTACGAAGATGCGGAACTTCTTCTGAAGCGGGTCCTAGAAATTGACGAGAGATCTTTGCCTGCCGACGATCTAAACAAAGCCAGGCACCTCCATAACCTTGGCAAGTTACTTATTGCACAGGATCGATATTTCGAATCTGAGGTTATTTTAGAAGAGTCATTGAGTATTCAGGAGAAGATTTTGGGCCGAGATCACCTGTCTTTGGCACGGAACCTCAATGACCTAGGCAGGACTTATAAGCACCGGGGCCGATATGGTGACGCCAGGAAAACATTCAAAAGGGCGTTGAAAATTGACCGGAAACTCTTGGCCGCAGATCATCCGAGACTGGCGACGAGCCTTATCAATTCTGCTCTAGTGGAAAATCCGAGAGATGGGACGAACTCAATCAAGCTCGGATTTATGAGAGAACAGGCAATTAGATCGATGCCTTTGCTCATGGAAGCATGGGCAATAATTAGAAAAGCCTTTGGACCAAAGCATCCTAAGTTGGCTGCTGTCCTACACGATCTAGCAAATGTCTACCTGTTGCAGGGACAAGATAGCACGGCGCATGATTTCATTCGCAAATCCACTTCTATCTATCAAAGCCGCGCTTCGCTAGGAGAGGGCCGAGAGGTTGGAACAAAAAGCGAGCGAAAATCCAGACGCGACCATTTTACTTCACATGTCCGAATTGCTTCTTACATTGGTAAAAGTTATCGCACTAACATCAAGGTTAAACGAGACAATAGCCTCATCTCTGAAAGCTTTATTGCTGGGCAGCTAGCCATGGCGACCCAAGCTGGATTTGCAGTATCTAGTATGGCGGCACGGTTTGCGGCAGGAAATGACGATTTGGGAAAAATCGTCCGTGATCATCAAGATGCTTTATCCCAGTGGAGAAAACTTGATGAGCGTTTGGTTCGGGCACTGTCCTCGCGATCCAACAAACGAGATGCGGCTGGTGAAAGGACATTGCGCACCAAACTCGACGTCCTTGAAAAGCGAATACTAGCAACGTCCAAGAGGTTGGCAATCGACTTTCCCAAATATAGCCAACTCGCGGCAGACCAGCCAGTGGCAGTTAGTGAAATCCAAAAGCTGCTAGCTCCTGATGAAGCACTAGTTGTTTTTTTGGCCCCGGAAAGTACAGAAGTATACCCAATTGCAGAAATTTTTGCCTGGGTCATACGCCGCGATAACATCGCGTTTTCAACAGAAATAGGAAATGGATATAGCGTACAGGCTGCTATTGATAAGCTGCGTGCAACCCTAGACCCGACGAGAATAGTCTCTTTTTCCGACCTTCCGGTTTTTGATCGCCGGGAAGCCTACGGTCTGTATCAAAAGCTATTTGCTCCCATTGAAGATGACTTGGAGGGCGCAAATCATGTGTTCGTCGTTCCGGACGGGGCACTGCAGAGCTTACCTTTGGGTGTTCTGGTAACGAGCCCTCCAAATGGCGAAATTTCCAACTACTCGGATTACAGAAAGGTTCCCTGGCTGGCCAAGAAGTATGCTCTGACAACGTTGCCCTCGGTGTCGTCACTGAGTATGCTTCGCAGGTATTCCGCAAAAGCTAACAATAGCGTCGCGTTTACTGGGATTGGCGATCCTGTGTTGCGAGGCCATCCGGGAAGCAATCGAGGAATTGAGATTGCAAGCCTCTACCGGGGGACGATTGCAGATGTTGAGGCCATTCGAAACCTGCCTCCATTACCCGAAACGGCTGATGAATTGCGTATGTTGTTAGCTGCGACCAACGGTGATCCAAAACAATTGTACCTTGGTTCAATGGCGACAGAAGAGGTCGTAAAAAGCGCGGATCTTTCCAAAAGTCGAATTGTGGCATTTGCCACTCATGCCCTTGTGGCAGGTGACTTAGAGAATGCCGAACCTGCCCTAGTGTTGACGCCCCCAACGGTGGGCTCCGAAATTGATGACGGGCTTCTGACTTCAAGTGAAGTATCTCAGCTGAAACTCAACGCCGACTTTGTGATCCTGTCTGCTTGCAACACAGCATCCGGCGACTCTTTAGGCGGTGGGGAAGGATTGAGCGGTTTGGCGAAGTCGTTTTTTTATGCGGGCAGCCGCGCGCTTCTCGTTTCACACTGGCCAATCGCGTCGGATGCAACTGTAAACCTTACAACCGCGATGATGGATTTTCAGGCAGACAACCCAGAGATCGGGTTGGCGGAGGCCTTGCAACAATCTATGATGGCTTTAATGAATATTGATAAAACTCCTCTCTACGCTCATCCTATGTTTTGGGCTCCTTTTGTTGTGGTAGGAGAAGGGGGTCTAACTCTGTCAATTAGATGATCGTATAAAGGACAGCTGTCTATTGACGGCGGCAATATTGTCTGACCCGTGAAATGAAGGATGAGAAATGATGATAAAGACACTTTTTCTCGGAATTGCCATCGGAGTTGGATTTCTGGCATACCAAGCCTCTGAAGCCCAAAGCGCTGATCAAGTTCTTGATCCGCGCTACTATCCCAAGGGAATGCTCAAAAGGATGGAGTTAAATAGGGAAATTCCGGAAAGAGCTCCTCATCTTTTATCCATCGCTGTATGTGATGGTTGCTCAAAAATGGCTATCAGATGTAGAAATGAGGTTCCTTCTGTCAGCAGCCTAAAACGCAAAAAAATTGGGATGTATAATAAGAGTTCAATAGAGCCTCACTTAAAGGCGCTTACCTCCGGGTACATTGGTAAAGTTGAGATGCTTGAGATCGGGGAAATGTTGAGCGTTGGTATCTTCGATTGTATTGCAACAGGTGGTGAGTCACCTAACGCACCTAGATGTGGAGGCTTTGAAGACCTTAAATACACTTTGGTGCGTCGAGCAAAAGACAATCGTTATGTGGTTAAATCCTGCTTCGGGGAAGATCTCCTAAGATAACACCGAAAAAGCCCCCGCATTATGTACCACCTTGTAGTACGGTTTCTGGCACACGTGATCAACCTACCGGGAACAATTGCAATAATCGGTAGTGGCGAAAGTATAACGGTTAACTTCTCATCTACCTTCAGAAATTTTCTTCAACACATTTATTCCCCTCCTCGTATTCGCCCCAATGTCTTATCTTGGCTATAAATCACCGTCCCAGGCCACCCACCAGAACGTCTGGAGTCGAGGGCAAACAGGAAGTTCTGGGCGATTTCGGACATAGATGTCTGATTATCACCCTATTCCAGACCACTTGGAAGGCGGCGGCTGACGGGGATTATTGACCCTTAGCGGACAATTCCTTTGTAGCAACACCACCCCTAATTCTTCGATGACTGTCCTTCAAGGCTAACGACGCAACTGGTGTTCATACCGCTTAGATAATGAAAAACAGGCTCGTCTTTTTTCAGCCATGGCGCTGCGAGTTGTAATCTACTGGTAATATCGGAGTGCGGAAATCTAGCAGAATATATTTTCGCCCATGCAAAACCGGCTTCACCGGAATAATGCCGTGATAGGAACCGCAAATTCTGGTTATAGATCGAATCCCTTTTGAATGACGATCCAGTATCCCTCTTAGCATATTCAACTATCAGCCTTGGGTCTTCTATGGCGTCCAACAGGAAAGTAATCGCGGTGTGAATGGTTCTCTCTTGGTATGAAGCTGAATAGAGATTAACGCCCTTGGCCCTGGCCTGCTCCGCAATCGAAATTAAATTCATGATTGCCGTGTTAGAGTAATGAATTGCACTTCCACCACGCCCAGATTCTTTTCTAATGCTTCCATCAGCGCGTAAAGCTGAAATCGCTCCTTGGAAGGCTTTTAACCCTCCATCAAACATGTTGTTGTCGCCTTGGATACTCCCCCAAGCCATGTTGATGGCCTGGAGCTGGTAATATTTATTGTCTTGGCGACCCGCATAATACCACATGCCCATAAATCGACCACCAGACCCGACAGCGTCTATATTGACTCTATCAATAAGCCCACCTAGCCAAGCATCTACCTGCATAATTTGATCAAGATCCATATCTTTCCGAACAAGGCCATAGGATCTCACCATTGGGAAAATGGCGGCCATGGCGTGATAGTACGTAGACCACGAAGAATCTACTGTAGCCTCCCAGTTACCCCAGTCTGTCATAGCCTCGACTTCCGACCATTTGAGAAGGGTATCGACAATGGCTTTTCGTTCATTATCGGAGCCAGTCGCCAAATATCGGCCCGACGCTTTCATAAAATATTCTGTGACTGGTTTAATTTTATTCGCAAGGATGGTATTTGCTTCGTAAGTTTTCCCAGCGTGGAATCTCATGATTGGTGAAGGTGGTGAACCGGGATCGGCATTGCACGCTGGCGCAGGAAGACCCGTACGGAAGTTAACCGTAGTGATTTGAGAACAGCCAATCAACAATGACACAACTATGATGGCATTAATAAAAACGATTAATTTCATCAATAAACTCGGGCAAAGAAAGGGAGTACTCAGGCTGTCGGGTTCATACAATCCAGCCATTCTCGGAAGACCCAAAACCGTGAAAATTATGCTATCATATTTTCATATGAGAGTGTGATTTCCCCAAAGCAATCCAGGATCTCAATGTCTGAAAATGGCTAGATTCAGCCATTCCTGAGACCCTGGCATTACGACCGCTCTTAGACGGTTAACAGATGGAGTGGATGGCTCCCGCTCCCGGCATCTAGGTGACAAAATGGTGGTCGTCATAAACAACCACGAGCAAAATGAGCTATCCACACAAGGACATTCAGGACGCTGGGGTCCGCTCTCAGCCCCGAAGCTGGCGGAAATCAATACACGCTGGGAAGTCTCTTCCTGACTCTAAGGAGACGTTAGGGAAGCCAGCTTGTAGTCTCATGTATTCTCGCTTATGCCCAGACCCTGCCGTCTGGAAAGCAGGCGCTTGAATTAGCGCTATTCGACTTTCTTGGAAATTCTGACGCAGGTCATGGCTTTGTTTCTGGAAATCCCTGAGAATAACTGGCTGGGCATCCTATCCTGCTCATTATGTAACTGTTCTTGAGCGCCCAGGTGGGCGCCGATGAACAGGAGGTGGAACAGATATATCCGCCGCTGAGCAAAATCCGCGACGTTTCGGCGGCAATAGCCGTCGCGGTGGTCGAGGTGGCCCACAACCTGGGCATCGCCACCCAGCCGAAGCCTGACGACTTGTTGGGTCACATCCGGTCTCGCATGTGTTCTACCGATTACCCAAAGTACGTGGCCTCCGCCATTTGAGGCGGGCAAAGGAGATATTCCCATGGCAGATCTTTTTTCAAAGGCCCGCAAACGCCTCAAATCGGCGGCCGAGTTCATCACCGTCGACCCGGACGTTATGGAAAAACTGAAAACCCCGCAGGAGACCCTGCACGCCAGCCTCATGGTGCGCATGGACAACGGCTCCCTGAAGGCGTTCGACGCCTGGCGCTGCCGCTACGACGACACCCGCGGCCCCACCAAGGGGGGAATCCGCTACCACCCCGG
>CAJWOI010000164.1 GCA_913044255.1 uncultured Alphaproteobacteria bacterium | reverse complement strand
ATCACTTACACTTCTTGTCGACCGAGCCCGCGCGCGCGCACTCTAGCGAATTGCCGGAGCTTGTAAAGCGCCTCACCCAATTTTGATGCTATCGCCGCCGCCCCTGAACGTATCTATACCAACACCATGCCCTCTTCAGTGCGAGGCGCCACATCGTCACCTGATCCCAACTTCATCTCGTGGTGACCAGCGCCGGCCGGAATCATTGGGAACACGTTTTCCATCTTCTCCACCATTACGTCCGCAACCACTGGGCCATCATGGACAATCATCTCCGTGATAAGACCATCAACTTCATCTGGCTTGGTCGCTCTCAGTCCCTTCATGCCATATGCCTCTGCAAGAGCCACAAAATCAGGAAGCGAGTCGGTGTAACTTTCCGCGTAGCGTCCACCATGGAAAAATTCCTGCCATTGGCGCACCATACCCATATACTCATTGTTCATGATGAACACTTTTACCGGCAGTCGATACTGTTTAACGGTTGAAAGTTCCTGCATATTCATCAGAAACGAGGCCTCACCCGATATATCGACAACCAACGATTTTGGATGCGCAATTTGTACGCCCATCGCCGCCGGAAATCCGTACCCCATTGTACCAAGTCCCCCCGACGTCATCCAGCGGTGCGGTTCATCAAAACGCAAAAATTGCGCGGCCCACATCTGATGTTGGCCCACCTCAGTAGTAAAATACACATCTAGATCTTTGGTTAATTCATGCAATCGTTGTAGGGCGTATTGTGGCTTTATAGCGCTCCTGGAATTTTCATACTTTAGGCAATCAACGTTTCTCCAGCGTTCAATTTGCTCCCACCAACTCTTAATTGCTTTCTTATTAGCTGTACTTTTCCTTTGTTTCCAGACAACCAAAAATTCTTCAAGTACGTTGGCTGCATCCCCGACCAAAGGGATATCCACAAAAACATTCTTATTGATCGAAGACCGATCAATATCGATTTGAATTTTTTTTGCCGCTGGCGCAAAATCGGGCAGGCGTCCAGTAACTCGATCATCAAAACGTGCCCCCACCGCAATCATCACATCACAATCGTGCATGGCCATGTTTGATTCAAAGGTCCCATGCATGCCAAGCATCCCTATGAATTGCGGGTCATTGCCAGGATATCCCCCAAGCCCCATAAGCGTATTCGTGACCGGGAAACCAGTCACACGGGCAAATTCTTTTAGTAACTCGCTGGCGCGGTTCCCAGAGTTAATAACGCCCCCGCCGGAATAAATGATGGGTCGCTCAGCACTTTCCACAAGTGTGACCGCATCCTCGACCGCACTTCGTTCCGCATGAGTGACTGGACGATAGCTCCGGTGCTCAATCTTTCCAAGCCTCTCATAATTAGTTTCGGCGTTCATAACATCCTTTGGCAAATCAACCACGACCGGGCCCGGGCGCCCGCTGCGTGCGACATAAAATGCTTCAGAGATTGTACGAGAAAGTTTGTGTACGTCCTTAACTAGATAATTGTGTTTGGTGCACGGGCGCGTAATACCAACGGTGTCCGCCTCCTGAAAAGCATCGTTACCAATTAGATGCGTGGGGACTTGACCAGTAAGGCACACTACTGGGATCGAATCCATCAACGCATCCGTAAGCCCCGTCACCGTGTTGGTGGCTCCCGGACCAGACGTAACCAGAACCACACCCACCTTCCCTGTAGACCGCGCATACCCTTCAGCCGCATGGACAGCAGCCTGCTCGTGACGCACTAGAATATGGCGGAGTTCATTTTGTTTGAAAATAGCATCGTAAATCGGCAGCACGGCACCACCAGGATATCCAAATATCACGTCGACGCCGTTATCTATCAGGGTCTTTATAACAACTTCGCTGCCTGTAAAACCCATTGCGAGCCTCCTAACGCCGGAGCTACTGGCTCCCGCCCCTCAAACTCTTGCCAACGTTGGAAGTTCCTAGAAGTGGCGCGACGCTAGTTGTTTGATTCGGTGCAGTCAACAAAAAGCGAGCAACAGCCTCCAGTATCTCTCCTTCAGATGCAACAGGATCGCTTACTTCAAGGTCGGCGACAAGTCGATTTCGAAACCAAGTGTACTGGCGCTTTGCGTAATTGCGGGTCGCTTGGCAGACTTTCTGACGAGCATACTCGAGAGACGCTTGGCCCTTCAGATGACTGAAAAGGACCTGCATTCCGAGCGCTTTCATTGCCGGCAAAGATGAATCAAGGTTGAGCCTCTCCGCGGCTCCAACCTCGTTTAGCGCGCCGTCAGCCAACATGCGTTCAAAGCGCGCATCGCATCGCCGATAAAGCTTTACGCGCTGGGGCATTATTTTCAGCACCAAGAACGGCGAGATGAGACCACCTGTGCCTTTTCCCTTTTGCCAGTCACTAATTGGTCGTCCAGTGCCCTCCAAGACTTCCCAAGCGCGAATCAAACGTTGCCTATCGCTACTTTTTATTCGCGCCGCTGTCTTGGGATCTCTCTCAGCAAGACGCGCCTTGAAGGTCATGCCACCGACATGCTCATAGAGCTTTGTCGCAGCCAATCGAACCTTCGCCGACACTTCCGGAATACGTGCAATTCCATTTATCAAAACATCAAGATATAAACCTGTACCACCAACGAATATGGGCACACCACCGGCCCTATGAATGGAGTCCATTTCGTGCTGCGCCAAGGATAGCCACTGTCCAACCGAAAACCTTTCGGCGACAGAGACCACCCCATAAAGGCGATGAGAAACTTCAGCTTCCGATTTATCATCGGGTCGTGCGGTTAAAATTCTAAGTTCGCGATATACCTGGAGACTATCAGCGTTGACAACTACACCGCCGAACCGTTTTGCCAATTTCAGGCCTAAGTCTGACTTACCACTTGCGGTGGGTCCAGCGACAATAATTACCGGGCCAACCGCCATAACAAAAACTGAGATCTGCGTTAACTGTCAGAAATACGGACGGCAACAAACCGCAAGTCTCCTTGACGGTCCAGAAGGAGGAGAACTGTGGCCTTATTTTGCGCTTTCTCTTTACCAACTTTATCAATTACGTCTGATGGGCTTGACACCTGTTCCTGGCCAACCTCCACGATCAAATCGCCAGGCTGTATTCCTTTTTCGGCTGCGCCCCCTCCACCATCAACCCGCACCACCATTACGCCATTTACCGCTTCCTCGAGTTCAAACTGCTGACGAAGCTCCGGTGTTAAGCTAGAAACCGTGAGTCCCAACGACGGAACGTCTTCCACCACGGGCTCATCGGTATTTGGTCGCGCCGATGCAACTTCGACTTCACCTTCATCGAGACGCCCTACAACCACGCCAACGCTGATTGTTTTTCCGTCCCGCCAAAGTTCTACTTGGACCGGCTTATCGATCTGGGTTTCAGCGACAATTCTTGGAAGTCGACGCATGGTATTAACTGATTTACCGTCGAAGGAAAGAATGACATCCCCAACTTTAAGACCCGCCGCGCTTGCTGGACTATCGGGAGATACGCTGGCAACCAACGCACCAGATGCTGCTTCGAGATTTAGGCTCTCCGCCAAATCGTCAGTCACGGTTTGTATTCTGACCCCAAGCCAACCACGCCTAGTTTCGCCATAATTTCGAAGCTGATGAACCACATTCTTCGCCAAATTAGAGGGGACAGAAAAACCAATCCCTACGCTCCCGCCAGACGGAGAATAAATGGCCGTATTAATGCCTACCACTAGCCCTTCAAGATTAAAAAGTGGGCCACCGGAATTGCCCCGATTAATAGCAGCATCGGTCTGTAGAAAATCGTCGAATGGACCAGCATTGATATCCCGTGCACGAGCGGAAATGATACCCGCGGTCACCGTGTTCCCTAAACCAAATGGATTTCCAATGGCGACAACCCAGTTACCGACACGGGCCGCGTCAGAATCACCCCACTGGACTGGCGTTAGGGGCTGCTCCGGCTCAACCTTCAGCACTGCCAAGTCAGTTTTTGGATCTCGTCCAACTATAGTCGCCTTTAAAGTGACGTCATCCACAAAGGTTACCACAACTCCCGCGGCACCGGCGATCACGTGATTATTAGTGACTATGTATCCGTCCGAGCTGATCACAAACCCTGAGCCAAGTGACGTAGGACGTGGACCTGGTTCACGCTCGCGTGGCTTCTCGCCGCGTTTCTCAAAAAATTCTTTGAAAAACTCTTCGAATGGCGAACCAGGCGGGAATTGTGGCGCCGGCTGCCCATGCGGCAACTTCACCTCCTGGGTTGTCGCAATATTTACCACTGCCGGCAACAGGCGTTCTGAGAGATCCGAAAAATCTGGCGGAGCAGAGTCTGCCGCTGCACCAGGGTTGAGAAACAATGACAAATAGAATGCGATCGCCAGTACAGGCCAACGCATATGAGCTAGAAACACCCGTTTATTTAGTGAAGGTACCAACTTGATGCGAGGGCCCAGATTATCACTAGTCGTTGCTTTTTCTTTTCGCACTCGGTAATTCTCCTACGCTATTTAGCCCTGCTCACTGCGCAATTCAGGTTGTCCCAAAGATTTAATTTCCGACAACTTGGTCACTGACAGAGTGTTTTTCAAGCCAACCCAAAAATCAAATAATCACTTGATCACGGGTTCAAACGCAACCCCAATTTGTGTAGCAAATAGAACATCCGCCAAGGATTTAGCATAAATATGTCCATTTAATGGTGCGGACCAAGCACTATCCGCGAATCAGCCAAACCAAAAGAACACCAGTGACTGCCGCTACGAGACCAGAGTTACGTATTAACGATGTAGGCATTCCTATCATGCGTTCCATGAAGCGTATCATTTGGGATGGAAACAACGCATAGATTACACCCTCAAATACCAGCACTAAGGCAAATACGGTTATTACGTCAGCTATCAATAGATCTTCCGGCCCACTACATCAGTGTTCAAACACACGATCATTCATCAACCTGATCAACGTCAAGCGCACCAAAGTACCGGAAAAAATCGCTATCAGGAGAAAGCACCATCGTAGTGTCGTCTCCTCCAAGTGCTGCCTGATACGCTTGCATTGAACGCCAAAAAGAGAAAAATTCAGGGTCGCGACCAAATGCATCCGCAAATATCCTATTCATCTCACCCTCGCCTCGACCGCGAAGAATTTCAGCATCGCGCTCTGCTTCGGCAACGATCACTACTTTCTGGCGATTCGCTTCTGCACGAATTTTCTGTGCCTGCTCGGCGCCCTTTGCGCGCAGTTCGGCGGCCTCCTGCTGACGTTCCGTTTGCATACGGCGAAAGATCGCCTCTGAATTCTCTTCAGGTAGGTCAGCACGTTTAATTCTCACATCCTCAACGCGGATGCCAAACGCACTTGCCTCGGCGCGCACAATATCTCGAATCTGCAGCATCAAATCACCGCGCTTTTCAGACACGACCTTTTGCAGTGGAGACGTGCCCAGTACCTGCCGAAGAGTCGAACTTATAACCGACCCAAGGCGTGGCCTCAGCGCCAGCTCAGTTCCCACAGTTTGATAAAATTTAAGGGGGTCGTCGATATGGTATCGGGCAAATGCATCGACAACGAGACGCTTTTGATCTGAAGCAATCACTTCCTCTGGCGGATTATCAAAATCAAGCAAGCGTTTGTCAAAACGAACAACTCGCTGAATGAATGGCGTCTTGAAATAGAGGCCCGGCTCCGCCACCACCCGGCGCGGGTCACCAAACTGAAGCACCAAAACTTGCTCACGCTGGTCGACAATAAAGGCCGCGCTCAACGTCACGAATACCCCGGCTACAACCAGGGCAATGAAAAATATCGAAAAACGCCCGATCATTGCTGGTTTCCTTCACCCTCGCGCGCCCTTGAGGTGGCACGTTTTTGTATTTCCGGAAGCGGAAGATATGGCACCACACCTGTACCACCTTGGCCGTTATCAATTATCACCTTGTTCATATCTCGAAAGACACTTTCCATCGTCTCGAGGTAAATACGTTGCTTCGTAACTTCTTTGGCCTGACGATATTCGTCGTAAACAGCCACGAAGCGCTGCGCTGCGCCATCAGCACGCGCCACCACCTGTTCCCTGTAGGCCTCAGCCTCCGCACGAAGTTGTGCAGCCTGACCATTGGCTTCTGGCACCACCCGATTTTTAAAAGCGTCAGCCTCGTTGATAAGGCGCTCTTGATCTGCTTTGGCCCTTTGAACATCGCGGTAAGATTCAATCACCGCCTGCGGCGGATCAGCACGTTGTAGAAGCAACTCCGTCACCAAGATTCCAGTATGGTATTCATCGAGGATACTCTGCAACAAACTCTCAGTTGCATCTCCCACCCGTTCTCTCCCCTCTGCCAACGCCGATGATATATCGGACTTGCCGATTACTTCACGCATGGCGCTCTCAGCAGCAAACTTGACCGTTTGAGAGGGATTTCGAATATTGAATGAAAAAG
>CAJWOI010000163.1 GCA_913044255.1 uncultured Alphaproteobacteria bacterium | reverse complement strand
CGAGATGTTAAGTGGAGAGGAAAATATGTCGCACAGTATCGCGAATCTCGAACATCACCATTTTAAGTACGAACTTTTTTGTCGTCCCGGAGACGTGCATATTCATTTTTTTGGGGCGGGAGTACTCAGTTTTGCAAATAATGTACAGACCGAGGATGGCGACTGGTTTGAAATTGAGGTACCCGAGTTTGGGAAACCCCTACAAAATCAGATGCGAACGGTAAAGCATGGCTCTCTAGTCTCAGTGCAACCGCTTTAAATTGTGGTTGATGACCTCAAATACCCAAGATTCTCTACTAAGAAAGATAATGAGAGACTCTCGTAAATATGCAGTTGACAATTCTGAGCATGTGATCTTGATACATCATTAACCATGACCCTGATCTCCGATAGCAGTTCCCTCAAGGACATGTGCACTACTCTGGCTAAGGAGTCCTTCGTTTGCATTGATACTGAGTTCATGCGCGAGGGAACCTACTGGCCACGATTGTGTCTAATTCAGCTTGCCGACCCAAAAGGAAATGCGTTTGCGGTCGACCCGTTAATTTCTGATATCAATCTCGTGCCGCTTTTCGATTTAATGAACAACGAAAAGGTACCGAAGGTGATTCACGCGGCGCGTCAGGACATAGAGATTTTCTTTTATTTGACCGGCACAACGCCTAGGCCAATATTTGATACGCAGGTTGCTGCAATGGTTTGTGGTTTTGGCGAAGCAGCAAGTTATGAAACATTGGCACGCAAACTCGCCAGTACTCGAATTGATAAATCATTTCGATTTTCGGACTGGTCGAATCGACCTCTACAAACAAGACAGTTGGAATATGCACTGGCAGACGTCACTCATCTTCCAAAAATATATGACGCACTCCAGAAGCAGCTTATTAGAACCGGACGAGGAAGCTGGGTAAGTGACGAGATGTCAGCGCTGTGCAAAACTGAAATCTACGACCTGGACCCAATGGATGCGTGGCGGAAAGTCAAGACGCGCAATGCCGGACCACGCACACTGGCAATATTGCGAGAAATCACAGCCGTACGCGAGAGCTGGGCGCGACAGCAAGACGTACCTCGCCAACGTATTATACGAGATGTATCACTTTTAGAAGTTGCATCCTCCCGCCCGAAGACCCACGCACAGTTAGCCCGCATACGCGGCTTCTCAGAAGGTGCCGCAAGAGGAAAACTTGGTTCTGATTTGCTTAAAGGCGTAGCACGAGGAATCGACGTAAAAAACGAAGAATGCCCGAATCCTCCGGCACGAACGACAACCGCTACCGGATCAGGGTCGGTGGTAGATTTACTAAAAGTGTTACTTAAGGCCTGTAGTGAAAAACATGGAGTGGCGCAAAAATTGGTTGCGACCGCATCGGACTTAGTTGAAATCGCTGCTGGCGTGAATACGGTGCCCGCATTGGCAGGTTGGAGATACGGTATTTTTGGGTGCGATGCTCTCAAGCTTAAAAATGGAAACCTTGCACTCTCGGTGAAGGATGGAACAGTTTCCATAACTGAATCTCATATATCGAAACCCAACACCGTTTGATTCTAGTGCGGACTGAACTGTACCTTAAGTTTCAGGGGTCCAACGACACTCAACTGCCAAAAACATAACCAAAAATCCCTCTGAATCATTCACTTCGGCGGAATCTTTTAGGGAAAAATATTTCGCCAAGGCACGAAACCGTGACTTTACAACATGACCAATCATGCGAAAATCCCCGGCCGCATTTCTAAGTACCAGGCGACCGTCTTCCCGCGCTAAAGTAAAACGACTCAAAAGACCTGGGGCGCCACCTCACAAAGTTTCCCCAACCCGTGCGACCAAGCCCACCGTACGGGCCTGATCAACCGACTTAGGATCGAGCAAATGTTTTACTTGAGCAGCTCGTTTTGGAGCTTTCCTAGAGCTATAGCGGCACATGATCGCAAAGCCCCCCGAGGAACGCTCGGTCGGCGTGATCAAGGGGGCCTTGAAGCCACAACACCTCCATTAAAATATATTCAGCGCGGTAATCCGGATGCACACGCCAAGCCATATCGCTCAATAGACAGGCCGCGCGGTATTGCGCATTGCCTTCGTGGTATCGAATTGAGCTAATGTTGTGGGAACCATAATAATTGAAGCAATTTAACTAACCACGCGTGTCCCAAGCTCTACCACTGCCAAATTATTTTTTTGTAGAAATGAGCAGCTGAGCAGGCCCGCCGTAACGCTCCAGTGCAGAACCGCGCCCCGACAAACTTGGGTTGGTCATGAAATAATCGTGCGCACAAAACGCACCGGTCGTGGCGTTAGAACGCTCATAACTTCCGTCCTGTTGCATACGCCAACTTTGCGTTTCGTCCTTTAAATTTGCGACAAGAATTTGCTGAAGGACTTGTTCGTGCACAGTAGCGTTCTCTATAGGAACCATCACCTCGCAGCGTCTGTCAAAATTACGCGGCATCCAGTCGGCAGACGAAATATACACCTTAGCCAACATATGCGGAAGGCCAACGCCGTTTCCAAATGCCCAAATTCGCATATGCTCTAGAAAACGTCCGATGATGCTTTTTACTCGGATATTTTCAGACATTCCGGGGACGCCAGCATATATGCAGCAAACTCCACGCACCACCAAATCAATTTGCACTCCATGCCCGCTAGCTCTGTAGAGCGCATCAATTAGCTCCGCATCAACTAGAGAATTCATTTTTGCCCAAATGGCGGCTGGCCGTCCAGATATCGCGTGCGCAATTTCTTCTTCAATCAACCTAATTATTTCGAGACGGAGGCCAGCCGGTGCAAATGTCAGTTTCGAGAATTTAGGTGACTCGCCGTACCCTGTGAGAAAATTAAACGCCAAAGCGGCATCATCCGAGACAGCTGGATCACACGTAAAAAAAGACAAATCTGTGTAGATCTTGGTTGTAACAGGATGGTAATTACCTGTCCCAAAATGCGTGTATTTTGTAAGAACCCCGTTTTCTTTCCGAACGACATACGACACTTTCGCATGCGTCTTGAGATTCATGAAACCGTAGACGACCTGAATACCCACCCGTTCCATTACACGAGACAACCGCAAGTTTGCCTCTTCATCAAACCTCGCCTTCAATTCAATTAGGGCTGTCACCGATTTTCCAGCCTCTGCCGCAGCTACCAATGCTTTAATGATTGGGGAATCAGGCGTGGTCCGATACAGAGTCTGCTTAATCGCAATAACCTGTGGATCTGAAGCGGCTTGCTCCAAAAACTGTACAACCACATCGAAACTCTCATACGGATGATGGACAATAATGTCCTTCTCGCGAATGGCCGCGAAGCAATCGTCCCCAAACTCGCGGACCCTCTCGGGGAATCGGGCTGTATGTGGTAGAAATTTAAGATCGTCCCTCCCACACTCAATCAATTGATCCAACTGATGGAGGCCCAGCAACCCACGAACCTCCACCACATCTCCTGCCTTTGCATCCAATTCATCAACAACTAATGCCCGAAGCTCTGAGGGCATATCGGAACTGATCTCAAGTCGTACCACATTTCCACGACGTCGCTCGCGCAAAGCCGCCTCAAATGACAACACGAGATCCTCTGCTTCGTCTTCAATCTCCATTTCGCTATCGCGAATCACCCGGAATAACCCGGTGCCGCCAATCTCAAAATCCGAAAACAAATGGTGGATACATAGTCGAACACATGTCTCGAGGGCAACATAACGTGCCGCCGGACCGGGTAAACGTATGAACCGGTCAACTTGTTTCGGTAACGGCACATGCGCACGTAACAATTCACCGTCTCCTTTACGGTGCAATTGTAAAGCCAAAGCAAAACCAAGATTCGGCACAAAAGGAAAAGGATGCGCCGGATCAATCGCCAAAGGTGTCAATACTGGGAAAACAAACTTCTTAAAATATTGGTCAAGCCAAATATGATCAACTTCACGAAGATTCTCCTCAGGAACTACCTCAACATTCTGCCTACTGAGTTCTGATCGCAAAATTTCCCAGATGTCAGTCTGTTTCCGCCGCAGCTCGTCGGAAGAATGTTTCACCGAGCTCAACTGTTGTGCCGGCGTCAGCCCATCCTGACTCAAGTCCGTTACCCCAACATTGACTTGGGCCTTCAAACCAGCGACACGCACCATATAAAATTCATCTAGATTACTCCCAGAAATAGAAAGAAATCGGACGCGCTCAAGTAAAGGGTGTCGTTCATTGTAACATTCCGACAAAACACGGTCGTTGAATGAAAGCCACGAGAGCTCACGGTTTATGTAGCGCCGGGCACGACTGTCCACGGAAGATCCGCCTTTCGCTTCTCCCGACGAGAACTTCGATACGTTTGAAATATCAGTTTTCTTTACATTCATAAACTCGAACCCGTTACGCCGCTTGTTCTCGGTCTATTCCGAGCTTAATCTTTACGTTCTGCAGCTTCGGACAATAATACACACATTCCTGGCTTTCTCTGAGACAAAGCGCAATTGGCGTATATCTATTCATCCACACCTAAAAGGTCCCTGGATAGGAACCTCCGTCCATTAGAAAATGTTGGCCCGCGATACCCAAATCCATTAATAGCCTCCGTATTTCAATCTTGCGACTTATCAGTTACCAGCCAAAACTCTGCAAGTCTTTCAAGAGCCTCACCGGCAAGAGATACCGTCACGGAGCGGTGCCGATCGAGAGCCATCGCGTCCAGTACCGCAACAATTTGACGCGCTGCCTCAAAGGATCGTTCCATCCGACTGACCAAGTAAATGACCACTTCAGTCCCAATTTGCAATTGGCGATCGGAAAATTGTTTGACTAATATCCCCTGAAGAAGGGCGTCATCCGGGTGTCCGATCCCAACCACAGCCAAAGTGGATATTCTCGACACCAAATCCGGCAACGCCATAGACCAATTAACCGGAGGCACCGTTGAAGTTAGAAACATAGTCTTACGCGCTTGAACTACCTCGTTATAAACGTGCAATAAAGCTCGATCATCGGCATCTTCAACTCCCTCTACAATCACCGATTCCTGCCCCGTAACCGACGCTAGATTGTTGCTATTCAGTTGCGCACCCCGCACCAAAAGTGCGCCGGTGCGTTTCTGCCATATTTGTGCTAGATGGCTTTTGCCACATCCTGGTGGACCGTGGATGATGAGCCCCCGGCCCGGCCATTCGGGCCAGCGACGTAACCACGCCATGGCATCCGCATTACAAGATGTCACCAAAAAATCGTTAGCCCGATACGACGGAACAGCTTTTAAGTCCAGGGGAAGTTGGCCCAAATTTGGAGCAATCATGGGCTGTCATCTGGTTGATTCAAGTCACGGCCAAGAAAAATGCGGCTTGATAAATAATGTTGCAACATGAATCTGGACAAAACACCCACCACAGCTGCCACTGGAACGGCAAGCAATACCCCAACAAATCCGCATAGTGACCCACCAGCCAACAAGGCAAACACCACCCATACTGGGTGTAAACCAATACGGTCTCCGACCAGTTTCGGGGTTAAAAAACTGCCTTCTATTATTTGCCCGACTATGAAAACAGCAACAACCGTAGCTATCATGGCCATATTACCAAACTGAACATAGGCAAGCCCTGTCGAGAGAACCAGTCCGACGGCCACACCCACATATGGGATGAACGAACCAAACCCTGCAATTAGACCAACAACTAGGCCATGATCCAGTCCAATGAGCTCAAGCGCCAACGCGTAAGTTAAAGCCAAAATCAGACAAACCGTCGCCTGACCACGAACAAAGCTAGCGAGAACACAATCTATCAAACCAACTTGTTGGCGAATCACGGTCACGTGATTCCGCGGCAACCAACTATCAATTTTTGCTATCAGGCGATCCCAATCTCGCAACAAATACCACGCCACAACCGGAGTAATGATCAACAAGCCAATGAGATTTATAATTGTGATCCCTGATTGCCATGCCCCACCAAGTAGTTGAAAAAACCAACCCATGAAACCTGAGGCGCCGCCCCTCAGGGCGCGCTCTCCTTCCGCAATAACTTGCTCGTCGATATGGACCGATAGTCCGGCGAGGACCGCAGTTATACCCTGTCGTAAGCCATCCAAAACCGGCGGGATACCAGTTAGCAAACCCAATAGTTGAACTTTTAGAAGGGGCGCAACCAGCAACAAGCCTATCGCCAGCACCACACTAAACCCGCCCAAGATGAAAGTTGCACCCAAGGATCGTGGCACGCCGCGCCGTTCCAAATAGTCGACCGATGGATCGAGAAAATACGCCACGGCAAAACCAGTTATAAACGGCAACAGAATACCTTCAAACAGGGCCAACACGAGAACGAGGGATACTATGGCGGTCAACCAGAATAGTGTCTGTTCTCGCGCGCTCAAAATAGTTCCTCCCCCAAAGTCGGCGCAGTAAAAAGCTGAACGAGAGAATAACGTCCTAGCCCTGCACAAAAAACACGACTGATTACT
>CAJWOI010000162.1 GCA_913044255.1 uncultured Alphaproteobacteria bacterium | reverse complement strand
CTGGGAGTGAAGCGGCCTTCATCTCAAGCTTCGACAATCGTTCCTTGCGGTTCTCATCGGACAAAATATTGAGTGCCTGGCTGAGAGGAGTCCCATATTTTTCTGACTGGGTCAGGCTGGTCGACAGTGTTTTGGCTGATGGCATATCTGTCCGCGTAGCAAAATTTGTATAGGCACTCGCGCGGTCACCAAGATAGGCAAGTTCGGCTGCAGTTATGCCTATCTCTTCCGACATCACGGGAGAGTCGTCAAAGGTTTCATCAGCAACACGGTGGAATGCTGCTTCAATGGATTGTCCTGCATTTACGCAAATTCCTAGCAAGTCGAGTGCTTCGGGAAAGAACAATCCTAATTCCACCTTTCGCTTCGTCGCCATATTTTTTACGTAAATATTTGGAAGATAATATCCGACGAGAAGCGCGCCAAAAATCATGATCACCTTAGTGGTTGCCTGAACTTCAACGGCCGCCAGCGACAGGATAACAAGAGTAAATACTGGGAACAGCGCGGCAAGTGCAAACCTTGCGAACACAAATGTTATGATTGCGGATCTGTCACGCCAACCAGCCGATAAAAGTTTATTTCGAATTTTTGGATTCGCGGTCAATGTCTCCAGTCTAAAGCTTTGGAGAGATTTTTTCATGAGACTGACTTTGGTCTCAGTGCGGGCACGCGCCCGCCTTTCAGCTATTTCCGCCCTTAGCTGCTCGCTTAACTGCTCTTGATGTCTCCCGAGAGATTTAAGTCGTTCTTTCCTCTTGTCCGTTTGCAAGAAGGGCAAGGCAATTGCAAAAATAACACTAACGGTACCCAGGACGCTCAGTAGCATTATCAATGTTTCACGGGAGATAAAATCAAACATGAGCCTACATTTTAAAGTTTATCATTTTGTGCATAACCAATACGCCAATCGACATCCAGGCGAGCCCGCAATATACCATTGTGTGCCCAAGTCCCGTGGTAGCCAATGGACTCATATATTCCCAGTTAATTGCCGACAGTCCTCCTCCGACGATAAATGGAAGTGAGCCGATGATCGCCGCCGAAGATTTTGCCTCACTAGAGAGTGCTATGGCCTTGTCTCGCATCTGTTTTCGTTCACGAAGGACGGTCGATAAATTTTCTAGTGTGTCTGCTAAATTGCCCCCGGTTTCCTGTTGTATCTGAATAACAATGGCGAAGAATTTGTATTCCTTTGTTGGCATTCGCTCCAAGCCACGTTGCAAAAGCTCTGGCAAGGTTAATCCAATTTTTTGTCCTTCTACCAACTGGGTAAATTCGCCTCCCACAGGATCTGGCACCTCTCGACTCACGATGCGAAGGCATTCTGTTATCGGTAATCCGGATCTGACACCGCGAATTATTACATCGAGGCCAGTTGCAAAATGGCTGGTAAATTTCTTTTGTCTTCGATTAAAAAGTGTAGACAAAAACCACTTGGGAAAAAAATATGCTGTCACCAAAGCGCTCGCGACTAGAACGTACGAAGGCATCCCAAGCACATAGGAGGCTACCGCAGCAAATAACCCAAGGCATGCAGAGCCTATCAGGTAGGTTCGGACGTTTGGCTCTAGGCCTGCTCTCAGCATACTTGAGCGAACTTGGCTCCGGGTACCCTGTTTTCTCTTTTTTAGTTCAAGATTCTGAAGCTGTTCCTGTATTCGTTTTTGTCTCGGGTTCAGGTTCTGGCTAGCTTTTGTGTCACGTTTGCCCGATTTCAAGCCAAGGTCTTTGAGGCGCCGATTAAGCCGTAGCCTCGGCTGCATGGCTTGAGTTACAAGAAGAGAGAGCGATAAAATCAGCATGAAGGAGAGAACCGCAGCGGCTATAACCATCAGAAGCCCTTCATTATTCCCCATAATGTCAAGCACTTGTTAGGTTAACCCCAGCGCATTTGCGAGTTTTGCTTCCAGGCCGAAATACCTGGCCCTATCCCAAAACTTTGGCTTCACTCCGGTAGCTTTGTGTTCCCCCTGAATTTTTCCATCTTCGGACTCTGCTAGGAAATCAAACGTCAATAGATCCTGAAGCGTGACGGTTTCACCCTCCATGCCGACGATTTCCGTTACGTGAGTGATCTTTCGTGAACCATCCCGAAGTCTTGACGCTTGTACAATAACGTTGATTGATGAAGCAATTTGTTCCCGCATAGCACGTGCCGGTAGGTTAAATCCGCCCATCGCAATCATATTTTCGACACGGGAGAGTGCCTCACGTGGGTTGTTTGCGTGTACTGTGCCCATGGAACCATCGTGGCCGGTGTTCATGGCTTGGAGCAAATCAAATGCTTCAGGTCCTCTGACTTCTCCAACGATAATCCTCTCGGGACGCATCCGAAGGCAGTTTTTCACGAGGTCTGTCATGGTAATCTGTCCAGCCCCCTCGAGATTGGGTGGACGGGTTTCGAGACGCACAACATGTGGGTTCTTCAGCTGCAATTCAGCTGCATCTTCGCAAGTTATTACTCGTTCTCCAGGCTCGATATAGTCAGTCATACAGTTCAGCAAGGTAGTCTTTCCGGAACCAGTGCCTCCAGAAATTAGAATGTTGCAGCGGCTAGCGGATGCAACTTCTAACAGTTCTGCCCCTTCCTTTGAAATGCTTCCAAAATTTACCAGATCATCAAGGGAAAGTTTGTCCTGACTAAATTTTCGGATAGTGAGAGCAGCACCATCAATCGCCAGTGGCGGTGCTATGACGTTAACGCGCGAACCATCCATCAGTCGTGCATCGCAAATGGGGCTTGCTTCATCAACTCTTCTCCCCACAGCCGTCACAATACGTTGACAAATATTCATCAATTGCGCGTTATCGCGAAACTTAACGCCCGTTAGTTCGATTTTCCCTTTGGATTCAATGTAAACTTTGTCAGGGCCGTTAACCATGATATCTGCGATATCGTCCCTTGCTATTAAGGGCTCTAGTGGACCAAGGCCCAGCACGTCGTTGCATATATCATCTATTACTTGAGTATGTTCTTGTGTGGTTAATACAAGATCTCTCATGCTTATTATTTCGCTAACAATATCAGATATTTCCTCCCGTACTGATTCATCTGATAGTTTACTTAATCCGGCTAAATCGACAGCTTCGATCAAATCATTAAAAATTCCTACCTTCACTTCTTGGAGCCGTTCTTTGGCAACTGGTTTTCTAAGTGGTTCCGCTTTGACCGGATTTTCATTGGTGGCGGGCTGTGCGTTGGCAACCGGTTGTGTCGGTTGTTCTCCATCAACAGGCTGTTTCGGTTCTTGGGAGGGGGCGCGCGATTGGTCCATCGAAACACTATTTCGTGTTCCGTTTTGACCTTGTCCTGCAGTCCCTCGTTTTCCAAACATGGTTTAGTGCCTGGTGTTTATCGTGATGATCGCAAGGAGAAAATAGATTTCTTAGATCGGCCCGCCCCCGCAACCGTTCGCCCACTAACTGTTTCGCTGAGTAATTTAAATCTTTGAGTTATGCGGTGGGACCTATTGGCTTCTGAGACCAATTCACCATTGTTCATTGCGGTGCCGAAAATTACTGGGTCGTACGGTATCGAAAGCAACGGCGCTTGGTCGATGGCACCTTGGGAATCTTTGATACCTAATTCAGTTTTCCTGGAAGCTCCGACCCTATTAAATATCAGCCGTGTAGGTGCGTCAATACCACGGCTTGTTCCAAGAAAATCAAGAATATTTTTTGTGTTGCGAATGCCGGCCAAGTCTGGGTATGAAATTACCACCACTTCATCAACTTGTAACAACAATTCCTGCACCCATGGTTGCCAGGCGTGTGGTAAATCCAGCACGATAAAGTTGGCCAGTCGGCGCACCAGTTGCAGGAGTTTTTCTATGGGTGCGATTTCCACTTCTTGATGGTCTATTAAACTAGCAGGGGCGGTAAGAACTGATAAATAGTCATTGTATGGAACCAAAAAGCGCTCGATTAACACGTCATCCAACCGATCTGGGTGGGCCAAAGCATCCGACACGGTTTGCTTCGCACTGAGATTAAAATCCAATGAAGAACTACCAAAGGCAAGGTCAAGGTCGACCAGGATTACTTTTTCATTGAAAAGTTGTGCAAGGTTATATGCAGTATTGGCTGCGGTGACACTACTGCCGACACCGCCTCCGGCGCCAATGAATGCGATTACGCGAGCTTGCGAGGCCGGATCTACCTCGGAAAATGATCTCTCTATAGACTGAAGTACTTGTTCTGTCGTTGTTCTGTCTGAAAAATAATCCGTTATTCCAAGTGCCAGAAGTTTTTTGTACAAATCGATGTCGTTGTGAGGGCCAAACAACATGACCCTTGTCTCCGCGCTGCATTGTTCAGATAGCGTGCCAAGTTCTTGGTAGAGAGGATCGTCACGTTTGTCAGATTCTACGAAGAGAAGATCCGGTGACCACCCCTCGGCAAGGTGGGCAGTCGAATCATCAATTTCTCCGTCTCGAATCTCAATATTGCATCGGCGCAGTTTCTGGTGCTTTTGAAGACGTTCCAGTAGTTCCTTGGTCCCTTGCGTCGTGCAAAATCCGTGAACGTTGATCTTAAGAATCGTTATACTCCTATACTATTGACCTAGTTTCTTGCGACCCATTTTAGTTGCTTGCTTTTCCCGGGCGGTTGAAAAATAATTTTCATTATTCTCCGTCTGATCCTTCCGATCCCTCATCGGATTCGGATCCAATGACCCCGCCTTCTCGGAAATTTTGGATCACCAGGTCCGAACGTAGCGTGTCGACCCTGACGGGCTTGGTGTTTCGCAAATCATTGGGGTTGGAGAGCATGAGACCAATATTTCGTTGGTACGCGCACCCATAATTTTTACCTGGCATATTTGTCGGATTGAATCCTGCTTCTCCCGACCAGTCCCCACAATTGGGCACTTTAGCTACGGCGCCGCGGAAACTTAGTAGGACCTCTGTGGCGCCCTGCGCCGGCGTTGTCAGCCCAGGCTCAAGCACCATGTCGGTTCTACTAATACCCAGAGACTCCAGCTGTTCCTGGGCAGCGGACATGGCCGCTAAGCCAATTGAGTTGTCTAAATCACTGGGAGTTGCAAGGTGTATCGGGCTTGTTGCGCGCCGGTGAAACTCCTGCACAAATTCCTGTAGTAGTGGGGATTTACTGAGATCTGTAGTTTCTTCTAGTTGCGCAAAACGGATTGTGACACTGAAAGTCTTGTCTACCACCTCGATTGGGAAGGCCACCCGATGGTCTGGATTCCCGGGTGGTGGTGGAGAGCAGGCACCGATGGAAGTCGCGATAAGGCAGGCAATTGCTGCCCTGAGGAGGGCGAGTTGGGGAATTGTCAGCTTCATCACACGTTATCCATCGTTCTTCCCAACGGAATTTGCCTAGTTTCCATTCAATTAGCGCATGAGGTAACCGATTGGACCACCGATAATTGATATTTCCTTACTGTTTCTAACACCGCCATATTGCTTATACAAACGACCTAGGACCAAGAGATCAAAGTCGCTGGCGCTAACAAACCCATCGGTCGGCAGTGCAAGTTTGCTGTTGTTGTCAGTCGGCCGAACCAGAACGGTCTCTACAAGAATGACGAGTTCGGATTGATTGCTTTGAAAAGAAGAACTCCGAAATAGAGCTCCTAAAATCGGCAAATTCTGAAGCCAGGGTACGCCATCAATGTTCGTGAAGTCGTCATTTTGAAGGAGGCCTGCGATCATCAGGCTGCCACCACTAGGTAAATTAACGGTGCTTTCCGCTCTTCGGGCGGATAGGCCGACCACATTGATTGTACCGCTTGGTGAAGGAAGCGTTAATGTGTTTTCGGTGGATACCCGACTTACTTCTGCTGAAATGCGAAGACTTATGTGATCATTGGCCATAACGACTGGCGTGAACTCTAGTATTACTCCAAACTCTCGAAATTCAATAACTGCGGTGCCTGTGGAATCTACGCCGCCCACAGTTGGAAACTCACCACCAACCAAAAAACTGGCAGATTCACCGGAAATAGCTGTCAATACGGGTTCTGCAAGAGTTTTGACCAAGCCTTGTCGTTCAAGCGCACTGTAGGTGGTTTGAGGAATATTTGGTGCGCCCGTTGAAATTGCTCCAGTTGCCGCAGCGGCGGTACTAGTAAATGATCCGCCTGCACCAGCTGTCGCGATATTGAAAGCCAACGATCCCGGTCCTTTTTCTGTCGCATATGCGATGCTGCTGGAGAGACCTAATTCTTTGATGACGTTCCGCTGCATTTCCGCGATCTTCACCTTAATTAGTACTTGTTGATCCCCGATGACGCGAAGCATATTGAATACCTCGGAATTCTCGCTATCAACAAATTGTGATGCTATCGTGAGCGCGTCGGCTGATTCTTTTGCTGTGCGCACAACGCCTGTGATGACTACGCTGTTGTTAACCGACTTTAGCTCTATATCTGCGGAGGGGAGCAGCTCACTCATAGCGCTGGCGATAGCCGCGGTATCCAGGTCGACG
>CAJWOI010000161.1 GCA_913044255.1 uncultured Alphaproteobacteria bacterium | reverse complement strand
GAGGAAATATCAATGGCTACAGGAACCGTAAAGTGGTTCAACCCGGTCAAAGGTTTCGGTTTTATTACGCCCGATGAGGGCGGCTCTGACGCCTTCGTTCATATCTCCGCTGTCGAGCGGGCAGGTTTGTCCACGCTAAATGAAGGTCAGCGGGTAACTTTCGAGTTGCAGCCCGGGCGAAACGGTAAAAGCTCAGCTGAGAATCTTACAATTTCTGAATGATTTTTGTCTTGGAACATGGAGGGCCTGCAGTGATGTGGGCCTTCTTTTTTTAATTTGCTGACAGGGTGGGACCCGATGGCCCGAAAAACGAATTATGGTTTTGATCGGCGAGAACGTGAGAAAAGCCGAGCTATGAAGAGAGCTGAGCGGCAGCGCGCGAAGCAAGACAGATCCGATCAGCGTAAAGATCAACCGGACGAGGACCAGCCCACTGAGCATGAAGATGAGCAAAACACTAGCTGAGCTGTATGTTCAGAAACAAGTGCGCATGGCGTTCGCTGTCGGCGCCCAGTTTTCCAGTGCTCGAAAAGGTTGTGCGGGCTTATTTTGTTTTGGGTAAAGGCCGGTTATTTGTGATGTTTTAGGCGCTAGTTTTATGTGCACTAGGTGTTTGTGAATGGAGAATAAGTTAAGGGCATCGGAATATTCTTTAATGGCTGAAGGAACACGGCGCAGGAAAAGTTGAATGAGACAAGCGAAAATGGGTGATACCGTTCGCGTGCACTATACTGGCACGCTTTCGGACGGGACCGAATTCGATAGCTCGCCCGAGCGTGAGCCTCTCGAGCTGACCATCGGCAATGGCCAGGTCATTTGCGGAATTGAAACGGCCCTAGTCGGTATGTCAGCTGGTGAAACTAAGAACACTATTCTTCAACCAAAAGAGGCGTATGGCACGCACGACCCACAGAACGTTCATAGCGTGGAACGTGATGGCATACCAGACGAGATTGAATTGGAAATTGGGACGGTTTTCGAAGCAGAAGACTCAATCGGTAATCAGGTCCACTTGCAAGTCCTTGAATTCAGCAATCGTCGCGTAACCTTTGATGCTAACCACCCCTTGGCCGGCAGAACACTTACCGTCGAGTTAAATTTAGTAGATTTTGTCTAGGAACTCTGCCGCCGCTTCGCCCTGTTGCCTATTGTGTCGTCGATTTTTTGGTTGGAATGACTCGCTGGACTTCGATTTTCTCACGATCAATTAATTTGCCCACTCGCGGCGCAATTTCGTTGACCCATTGAGGGTGTTCGTAAACAGCTTTGTAGAGCCGTTCGCGTTCTTTTTCTGAATTGAATCGGCGCAGCCAGATATAAACGCTGTCATCATTCTCGCCTCTGAAAGATGCGGTTATTACCATACCCCTTGAGACCTGGAATGGAATGATTTCGCCTTCCATCAGCTTCAACCAATCATTCATTTTCCCCCGGCGGATTTTATATTTACGCAGTTCGTAGAACGCCATCCGTTTGATCTCCCATTCGGGTTAATGTTAGACGATGAGTGCTTTGATTCCAGCCGATCGGTGTTGCGTTTTTACAGCACTAAATCTATATCAACCAGTATTTTGTACGTTTATGGCCGCATCGTAAAACTGCGGGTTCCGGGTTCGCGTAGCGGTGCCGCGGTATTGGCAAAATCGCAGAGCAATTGGCGGGTCTGACGAGGATCAACAATCTCCTCTATCCAAAAACTTTCTGCGGATCGGAATGGCGAACGCAATTTGTTTAACCGATGCTCGATTTCTCCTAACTTTTCTTTCGGGTCGTCCGCAGCGTCAATTTCTGCTCTATAGGCGGCTTCTATTCCGCCTTCGAGTGGCAGCGAACCCCAACGTCCCGATGGCCAAGCGTATCGCGTACAGTATCTCCCGCCGCTCTTGTGCGCTGCTCCTGCAACGCCGAAGCAATTACGAAGTATGATGGAACACCATGGTGTTTTGGTCTGCCACATGGCGCTCATGGCCCGCACCCCCTCCTTGATGGTGCCATTCTGTTCGGCTTCGAGGCCAATTTGAAATCCCGGACAGTCAACTAGATAAACGATGGGCAAGTGGAAAGTTTCAGCAAGGTCAAGAAATTTTGTGACCTTTTTGCAGGTAGCTGCTGTCCAACATCCACCATAGGAATACGGATCACTTGCCATCAAGGCAACTGGCCATCCGTCAAGGCGTGCGAAACTGGTTATTACCGAGCGGCCATACTGTCGTCCCATTTCAAAGAACGACCCTTCGTCAACAAGGGCCTCGACGATGGGGCGCATTTTGTAGATTTTACGGACGTTTCTTGGGATCGCGTCAATCAGCCAATCAATAGTGCGGTTGGGATCATCGTCAGTAGGTCCACGTGCAGGCAACTCATAAACTGAATTTGGTAGGTAAGATAAAAACATGCGAGCGCACTCGAATGCCTCTTCCTCGGTATCAACTGCGTGGTCGACCGCTCCTGATTTAAGTTGGATTTGATATCCTCCGAGCTCATTTTTAGAAAGAACTTGACCGATTCGTGCCACCACCGGCGGACCTGCCACGAAAAGTGCGGATTTTTCCTTGAGCATTACCGAGTAATGCGCTGCCGCAAGGTGTGCCGCCCCGAGGCCGGCTACGGATCCTAGCCCGAGCGCTATACGCGGCACAGTGCCAATGTTCTCAACTAACAGTTCCCAACCTTCAAGTTCTGGTACGTTAGCTCGCCCGGTAGTTTCGATGGTTTTCACGGACCCGCCGCCACCAGAACCTTCGACCATACGAATCAACGGCAATCGAAGCGCATTTGCCATTTCTTCGCACCTGTTGTGCTTCTCGCGGATTGTAGCATCCGCGGAGCCACCTCGGACCGTAAAGTCATCGCCACCAATGACAACGGGACGACCGTTTACCATGGCTTTCCCAAATATGAAGTTCGAGGGCGTCAATTTTGAAAGCTCATTGTTTGCGTCATACTCGGCCATTCCTGCAATTTTACCACTTTCATGGAAGGTGCCTTCGTCAGCCATGAGTATCACGCGTTCCCTAACGGTATACCGACCGCCATCCCGTTGGCGTTTTACTTTGTCCGCTCCACCAAGTTCATCCGCAAAAGATTCGCGGCGACGTAATTCATCGAGTTCTTTTTGCCAGGACATCAAATAATCTTTGCAGTTGTTCGGTGTTATTGTCGCAACCGAAGGAATGGGAATCTACGATCTCTTGCCTCAGTAGGCAAAGGATACATAACCGGCACCACCTCCACTTAATTCTTAATACACCTTAATTCGGATCATTTTTAGACGTGTGGGTGTTGGTTGTGCCAATCAGTTTCGCTTTGATAAGCGTGACCGGCCCGAATAAGAATGTCTTCTTCAAAGTGACGTCCGACAAACTGAATTGCAACTGGTAGACCTGTCTTAGTAAATCCGGACGGCATGGTTAGAGCTGGACTACCCGTCAAATCAAATGGAGCCGTAAATCGTAACAAAGATGCTGTAGCTTCGAGATTTCTTCTCGACATTTTACGTTGTTCTAGTGTGGGGGATGCTTGTCCCTGTGCAGGTACAACTAGAATGTCAATATCTTGGAACAGGGCCTTAACTTTGCCTGAAAAGTCGTATCG
Organism: uncultured Alphaproteobacteria bacterium; assembly: GCA_913044255.1. Classification (GTDB taxonomy): domain Bacteria; phylum Pseudomonadota; class Alphaproteobacteria; order UBA7887; family UBA7887. The sequence goes on along the minus strand of CAJWOI010000161.1, from coordinate 2,870 downwards.
GTTAAGCAGAATTCTCTGGTAATCGCTTGCCGATAGCGAAAGCCCAAGATCTATCAGGCCGGCCAATGCAGGTCCGTATCGCTCTTTTTGCTTTGGGTAGGTACGCCGGTGGGCAAAAGCTGTCTCTATGCCGCAGTGCGCACGCCATTCTTCCACTACTACATCAGTCTTGGGAAAGGTTACCTCTCGAAGCGCTGCTCCCATCGCCGTAAGTGTGGCCAAAGTTTTCCTGACTGTCGTCACCATATCGCGGTCCACACCACGGCTGTTGTATTTTGGATCGAAGCCGAACCGGAGGCCATCAATCCCCCGTTCCAGTCCGGCAAGATAGTTTGGCACTGGCATAGGAGACGCCGTTGGATCGTAAGTATCGATGCCTGCAATCACACCTAGAACTGCTCCGGTATCCGCGGCATTCCGGCACATGGGTCCAATATGATCAAGAGTAGGTGCCAAGTCGAAAATACCATAGCGCGATACCCGACCCCAAGTTGGCTTGAGACCTGTCACGCCATTTGCGGCTGAAGGGAAACGGATAGAGCCGCCGGTGTCAGAGCCGAGCGAGGCGAAGCACAAGCCGGCAGCAGTTGCGACGCCGGAGCCTGAGGAAGAAACACCAGTCCAGTGAGCCTTATTCCACGGATTAACCGGCGGCACTATATCTGGATGATGTTCGGCAAAGGCGCCTTCGGTCATCTGTAATTTGCCTAGAAGGACTGCTCCCGCATCAACGAACCGTCTCACTACTGTCGCGTTAAATTTTGGTTTAAAGTTTTTGTGGATTGTCATGCCAGCGGCTGTTGGGATCCCCCTGGTGTAACAAAGATCTTTTACCGCGATTGGGACACCGTGGAGTGGTCCTCTAATGCGGCCTCGTTGTATTTCTTGCTCCGCCTTTTTTGACTGTTTCCTAGCTAACTCTTCAGTAACGGTTGCAAAGGATTTCAGTCTTCGGTCCTTAGTTGCGATGCGTTTCAGCATATATTCCGTAAGCTCGACAGGGGAAATTTGCTTCGCATGAAGCCGCTGGGCGATATCCAATAAGCTGTTGTAATGTGCTCGTCTGGTTATCATTTTATCCTACTTCGCAGAGTGCCTTTACGAGACTGTAGCATGACCGGAAGTTTCCTAGAAACGATGGCCATTGGACAGGAACACAAGTCTTTGACGATGAGGAAAAGCGGATAAAGGTTTTCACAAGGGAGGTTCGTTAAAATGACTACAGAGTCAGTCTAAACCCTCGCATCCTCGAAACTCTATCTTCCTCAATAGCATTTCCTGATCCCTACTAATCTGGCATCATTCCCTTATGAAACGAACGCTGTCCGTTCCGTCAATACATTCTGATGTGCTTCTGCTTAATACGACACACGGTCTGAAGTGAATCAAAATGAAGCCTGATATTTCGGAGTTACACCAGACAATCCTTGCCACCATAGTCCGCAGAGGATTTGCCCCCACGATTGCGGCCCTTGCTGATAATTTTGGCTGCTCCCCTAAGACCGTCAAAAGCTCACTACATGAGTTGGAAGATTATCATGGCGTGGTATTGCATAAGCATAATGGTGAAATTTGGGTTGCTCATCCATTTTCACTAGCACCAACGAATTTTGTGATACGAGGCAAAACACAAGAATGGTGGGGGAATTGCGCGTGGTGCTCACTCGGGATAGTCGCACTCGTGGGAGAGGAAGTTCAAATCACGACAACTATTGGGGCAAATGACAAACAGGTTACAATTGAGGTAGCAGGTAAGGAGATAAGCCGACCTGATCTCTTAGTCCACTTCCCAACCCCTATGTCTCGTATTTGGGACAACGTGATCTATTCTTGCAGCATAATGTTAATTTTTGAAACGGAAGGACAAATTGACAGGTGGTGTTCCATACATAATGTGGCCAAAGGAGATATAAAACGCCTTGACGCACTCTATCCTTTCGCCACGGAGTGGTACGGTCGTCATCTAGCCCCTGACTGGAGAAAATGGACTATAAAGGAGGCTCGCGAACTAATGGATCGCCATGGATTCACTGGCCCCATCTGGTCCCTCCCTAATGATAAACGTAGGTTCTGAAAAATATCACTCCGTATTTCCTGCGGACGATTGTATAGCGGCTTGTCCTTGCCTAATGCGCTTTGGCCCAACTAGAGTTGTACGCTGCCGCACCACGAACCCCAGGTCGCACAAAATAAAATGACGCGCACTGATAGAGATGCATTTCCGACCATTAGATTTCCATCAAACTGGGCCCCCTTATCCTTACTTCGTTCGGCTATTTTTTTTGCTGTTTTGGCAGCCAGCCTTGTTACGTCGTTTTTCGCCGGAGCTACCGAAAGGCGCCACGTTGACATATGGAGTGACGGTACTCGCATGTCTGGCGATCTCTGGGTGCCGGATGAGTTTGGCATGCACGTCACCTGGCCTGCTATCTTGATGACACATGGTTGGGGAGGTGTCCGAAGTCACTTAAACAATTCATACGCTCGCAAGTTTGCGCAAGCAGGTTTTATGGTCCTCACTTTTGATTACCGCGGATGGGCTGATAGTGATAGTCGTTTGGTTATTTTGGGCGATCAACCTGAACCAGACAGCAAGGGCGCGGTGACACTTCGTGCGCGCGCGATACGGGAAGTAGTGGACCCTGTAGATCAGGTGCGGGATATCACCAGTGCGCTGGATTTCCTGGTTGGTGAACCCGGAGTGGATGTGCAGCGCATAGGCCTTTGGGGCACAAGTTATTCCGGAGGACATGTCGTTTTTTTGGGGGCGCAGGATTCTCGTGTCGCCGCGATCGTAAGTCAGGTGGGGTATCAGGGAGTGGGCATGACTGCAGCAAGGCAAGGGTTTGCTCGTCAAAGGGCAATTGATA
>CAJWOI010000160.1 GCA_913044255.1 uncultured Alphaproteobacteria bacterium | reverse complement strand
ATGTTGATGTCTTGTGCTCCTACGAGGGGCACATTCGGCGGTAGATTGGGCCATTCTAGCGCAATAGTTTCGGCGATCGTGTGACGGCTGTTGAAAATTTCCTCACTCGGGTGAGGGCGAATTAATAATGTGATGTCTTGTCGTTTGCTGAAGAAATCAATCGTGCGAAGTATCCATGACATCATATCTGGGAATACAGTGCTGGTTTCGGCGGCCAGCACAGCCGAATCCCAGGAAATATTGGCAGCGAGCAATATGACGGGGTGACCTGTGTCACCTATTTTAAGGTGACGTCGAATTTCGTCTACAGCCATTTTCGGCACAATCTGAAATGGTAAATTGCTAGATCTTTGACTGTATTCAACTGTCTCGGATTCCTTTATCCAGTTTGCGATTCTTTCACGTTGGTTGGAGGTCAAGATATGTGGCTCTTCACGCTCCCACGCTTCGTCAGTGGACAAGGCGGTAAAAGGAGCGTTTCCGGAGATTGTGATTGTGTTCTTTTTGGGTCGAAAAGCAATGCAAATAGATTTGATGTTATTTTCCCGGAGGAGCGGAAAAACGACACCGTATTCGGCCCAACTTCCGCTATCTACGATCCAATGGCTGTGGTCGCTTGTGGCGAGAAATGATACGAGATACTCGGCAGCGGCAAGATTTTTTTTCTTTCTAAATTTGTACAACCTCGAGTGCTCTGTATTACCTAAGTCGAGATGAGGCGTTGTCAGCGCGCCTTGTGAATCATAGACGCTTTGTTTTTCAACATATTTTTTTTGGCTGTGCGAGATTTTTTTACGCGAATATTCGCTAAGTAATTGTACCCTAAATTTGGGGTGTCGCACTTTGTTTGAAAGCGCGAGCATTTCGTTTGTAATTAAATTGCTTTCCCAGCCGTGTTCGATACTACCGTCGTATTGACCTCCTGGGAGCCACACCAAGTCCACATAGTGCCCCATGCGGAGTAGAACCGCAGATAACGCGACATAAAATGTAATCATCGCTGGATATACGGCAAATATGGCGATCTTTTTGGGTGAAGCTGTGGTCCAACGGTCCAAATCGTAGGAGTGAATTTCTTGAAACCAGTCTACGGCTCGGTCACAAACATCCCAGTTACTAAGTTCAACATCCGACGATTTTGTATCCTCCATCCACTGTTTAATACGGCTCGGATTAAGCTGGGGTGATGCAGACAGCTCCACCAAAGCTCGATGAGAGTACTTGTTGTCTGGATTTAGTTTTAAAGATTGGAATAGATACGCTGCAGAGCGGGCAAACTCGCCTTTTTTAGTATGAATTTGGCCTAGCAAATAAAGTATTGTAGACTCCTGACTGTCACTGATTACTGTGTTATCATTGTTGTTGGTTGCGGTTTTATTGGGTAACAATTCTTTACACCGATGCAAGGCCTCATCCAAATCCAATTTTCTCCATCGTATTTTGAATTGAAGCTGCCAGCATTCTTTTTGTACTTCCGTTACAAACCGGCCATACAAAACGAAGTAAATTCTTTCCACCAGGGTATATTTAACAGTAGATACTGGCATCGTTAAAATTCTCAATTATGCGAGAATCTCGCGTGATTTTTTTACAACCTAGATTTAGAAGTTGAAACTATCCATACCTGATAAGCGCCATTTTACAGCGGCTAGATACTTTCGTAAGCAGTTATTTGATAAGATTAGAGGTGTTGTAGTAGATCGTATGCGCCATGGTACAGGGTGACCTGATCCATCAAAGGCGAATAATACTAAATGCTGCAGAGAAGTTTATCGATCTATATTCGTACCTTGTTAGAGTGGCCCACGAACGGACATAGAGAGTGAAGTTCTTGATGTCGATTACCGGAACACAGATACGAATGGCGCGTGCAGCTTTACGGTGGCGAGTTGACAACCTTGCTGAGTTAAGCGGGCTGAGTTGGGCACGCGTTCAGCAAATGGAACGAGCCACCTTTATCTCGGCAACAAATTCGGATAATCTCGAGGTCGTACGCCGGGTGCTTGAGGAAGCGGGCATATGTTTCTTAGGCCCTGAAAAGGAAATGGGCGAGGGTGTACGACTGGTACCTGCCGCGAGCCCCAACCAGGTGCAAGACTAAGTGGCGAATCACTGCTTCTCAACTGATTGGTACCCTTAGTCGATTAACTGTTTTGTACTGGACACAACCCAGAAGTCGCTGATACTTGGTGAACAGTTTCGTGATGCGTAGCCCACTGGTTTGAGCGGACCAATCATGTTACACGGCCACGGCCTGCGTCAGCTTTGAAAGCAAATCAATCGAACACGTTCTCAAAGATAGCCACGACGAGAATGGCTTAAGGTAAAGCTGGACAGTCGCAAAACACGAAAATATGTCCTAATCAAGAGACGAAAGCCGGACTTAGGGAAATGGAAGTGGGCGACCTTAATGTCTCTAATCAAGATCCAAAATTAACCGAGGCGGTTGATCGTACGGCGAACTGGCGAACTAGCTTATTGGCCCATTCGCTGTTGGCGGGCCCTATACGCAACCCTCGATTATGGATAACTCTCGGCTGGCTGGAGGTGATCCAGAGTTACCGCCGTTCGTTTCTCGGGCCTATGTGGATTACCGCCAATATGGCGATTTTTTCGATTGCGATGACATTAGTCTACGGCGCTATTTTTGGAATCCCCAGCAAAACATATTCTGCCTACATTATATCGGGCATGATCGGCTGGCTATGGGTTTCAGCCTTGCTGGTCGATGTCGGTAACACTTTCATTACAAATGCTACCTACATCAAAGCATTACCCTTCGATAAGGCGCAACTCATCTGGGGGACTGCGTTCAGACAAGTTATTGTGCTTGGCCATAACCTTCTAGTGTATGCAGCCGCCGTTCTGCTAGGCCTGATCGACTTGAATTTTTATACGCTCTTGTTCATTCCATCCGTAATGCTGTTTTTCTGCATGACAATTCCGCTGATCGCTCTGCTATCTATCTTGTTTGCGCGGTATCGAGACTTACCCAGGCTTGTGAGCAGTATCATTATTGTCGTCATGCTCCTGACGCCGGTATTCTGGACGCCCAGTTTGGTCTCTGGATGGCGCGCCGCATTCTATTTACTCAATCCATTTTATTATCTCATCCAGTTCTTACGGCGCCCGCTTCTCGGGGAACCGCCCGACATCTTGATTACAGCTGTGTTTCTGGTCTTCGTAGTAGTGGTCTGGGTTCTCGGTATGACATTCTATAAGCGCTACGAGCGCTATGTTGCCTTTTGGATTTAGCGCTATGGTGAGTTGCCAAATTACAGTCAAGAATGTCTATCTAAACATCCCAGTGTTCTCACCAGGTCAGATGCGGCTTTTGAGTAAACCCTCGCTGTTTGCGCCGATCGGAGGCAAGTTAAGTAGCAGTCACGGGAAAATATATGTTGAAGCCTTAAAGGACATCTCGCTTGAATTGGGCGAAGGTCAAAACTTGGGGCTGATAGGGCACAACGGTGCCGGTAAGACGACGCTTCTACGCGTACTTGCTGGAATATATCCACCGAGTCGGGGCGAAGTATTTGTCGCCGGGCATGTAGGCTGCGTCCTTGAGGGGACTTCAATTAGCGCCGATATGACGGGCCGCGAAAGCATCAAATACCACTGTTTGATCCACGGTCAGGGAATCGACTGGCGGGAAGTAGAGCAAGACGTCTGCGAGTTCACCGACTTGGGAGATTTTATTGATCTGCCGGTACGCACTTACTCTTCCGGCATGCAATCGCGCTTCAAGGCAGCGTTGGCGACGGCCGGTCACCAGGAAGTTTTACTCATCGACGAGGGTATTGGGGCAGGTGATGCTCAATTCCAGCAGAAATTTGCCGCGCGACTTGACAGTTATTTGAACAGGGCCGGTATCCTTATCCTGGCGTCACACAACATGGCAATGTTGAGCGATTACTGCGACATTGCCCTCGTGATCGAGCATGGCGAGTCGAAATTTTTTGGTCCGTTGGAGGATGCGGTATCTTTTTATATGGATAGCCAAAAATAGGCGAATTAAGAAAAAGGCTGTCTACAAGCGGGGTTTAGCCGAAAGTAATTGTCGGAAAGCATAGGCCTAAATCAGTTAGAGTTCTATTTTATATGGGGAACTTGCTATAGTGCATACCGTGACTACTGAAAAGTATATGGTCATTGGAAGCTACAAATCACGCGTAGGATCATGATGAACACGGAACAGATCAACATTCGCGATGCCGTTGATGGCGCACCCGGATATTGGGCTGGTCCCGGCCTCACCGAGATTGAAATCGTAGAACTGCGACGGCTTATCGAGCAGCGGTTTCTTGCTCGGATAGCAACTATCGCGCCTGATGACGTAGACCACTTTGCCGCCGCGGGGCTTGCTCAATATCACCTGGAGAGTTACCGGATCGACCATTCAAGTGTGTGGCCGCGCCATGAACGGCTCATGGGGCAGGACGGTATCGATTTTATCAATCAGTCCTCTTTGATGTATCGGCTCGCCGCAGAATTTGGTAGTGCGCAGATTACCAACGAGATCGAAGGAGAACCGCCGGAGGTGGTCTGGCGGCTGGTTCGGCCTGGACAGACAGATGATGTCGGTCCGTTGCACGCCGACCGTTGGTTCTGGGATATAAATAAGTGGCCAACCCCGGATGGGCAGCGGTGCATCAAGGTCTGGCTGCTCGTAAACGGAGATACGGGTCTTGCCGGTTTGCGAGTTGCACCTGGCACCCATCGGCAACAGGATTGGAATTACACCGTTGAATACCGTCACGGGTTGGATAAGCCGGTATTTGATGAAGCAGTAGTGGACGTCGAGCCGTTTCTTTTGGAGACACCCCCGGGCAGCGCCGTAGTATTTTCCTACGATTTACTCCACGGTGGCGCCGTTACCATGGGTGATCAGTGCCGCGTGAGCCTGGAGTTTACGCTTTTTGTTCCGCAGTGTTAGCCGGCTGTGGCACGCATTGCAGAGAACAAATATACTGCACCGTTCTGTTTAACCCGTACGCTTTCAACCTCTTCCTTGGACTAAGTCTGTTTCGGGAATGATTGGCGCGCTAAATTAAACGTGGCAAAGTTCGCTGTAAGTGCCATTCTGGCGGCCGTCTTTAAACAAAACAGTAGTAAAAAGAGAGCACGATGTCAGAGCTAGACTTTGCCTCGCTTCGCACTAGCTACAGGGATTTGGGCCTGTGCAAAGCGAAATTTCCCGATTTCGATAGCATCAGAGATATTCGCGATTTGTTGGAAAGTAAATTGCAGGCAATACTAGGCAGTAACGAGGTCAGACTCGCTACGTACCATGAGTTTGCAAGCGACGACGAACATGAAGACGTTCAATGGAAAATGGTTCAATATTTTTGGTCCAACGAGCTGTGTATGAAGATTGGACAAAGTCAGTTGGAGCTCCTCAATGCCCTTATCGGTCCCGATCTCCATATTCAAAGGCATCCCTTTTTCCGTATTGCTCGACCCAATCGAAATGAAGACAATATTGGTCTACATCGTGACAATTATTACGGGCAATCACCGTTTGAAGTTGCTTTCCATGTGCCTTTCTTGGATCTCGACGCAGATTCTTGTCTCCAATTTTTACCAGGGTCGCACCTTGTGTCAGAATCTGCATACGAGACGGTTCCGCTCGATAAATCGGATTGGAACAAAGGCTCACGAAAGCACGAAATGGGTTTTCCCTATGCGCCCAAAAAACTTGTCGGCGACCTGAGCGCTGTAAAACCGTTACCCGTTGAATTTGGTGAAGTCGTGATTTTTCCACCGCAGATCGTACATGGCCAGGAAGTAAACCGGGGACAAGTGACCCGATTTTCAGTAGATTTTCGCGTCGTCAATACCTTCGCACCTATCGTGATGCGCAAAGATTTGACATCTCGTGGATATGCTCCCCTTTCGGAATCGGCTGTTGCGAGCGTTGCGCAGCAGTACCTAGATAACTGCTCGAGGAATGACGCTTCAGAAAAGGGTTATGCGTAAAACAAAAAAACGTCGCTCTGAAAGCCGCCGAGCACGTGATATTTATTGCCTTCAGAAAGGGAAATCGGATTAATTTCTACCTCAAGCATTTCTTTGGGTACTCAAATTTGAGGTGCTGCTAGTAAATACTCAACATCTGCTTCGATCGTGTTAATCAGATACTTGCTTTAGTTGAGATCGGGCAATCCGTGCAGATTTTCCGGTGCCATGTGCATCGGCAGGGTGAGTTTGAGAAAATTGTCAATATACGACTGGCACCAAATGTTCATGGCGAACAAGCAGCGCATTTTTGTTAAACCTCTGTATCAGAATCACAGCTATGAGTGGCCAATTAGTTAGAAAATTAGCACGCTAAATTGCCGGTATTTACTCGGCCGTGGGCAATGCTAGGGCGGGAGGCAGAATGAATTCCACTGGCAGATGACATAAGCGCTCATGTATACGCGCAGCAACATCCGGAATGAGTCCAAGAAATACAACCGAACCTGACTCAAGTTGGTCAGGCGCAAGGATCGG
>CAJWOI010000159.1 GCA_913044255.1 uncultured Alphaproteobacteria bacterium | reverse complement strand
ACAACAGGGCGGCCAACAGCATTCAGACGACGTTCTCCGCCTGACTCCATGACGTGGCAGTGCAACCCCATCCAGGTTGCGTTGCGGCAACCGCTGGCGAAATCCCAACGCCCACTGATGCGGTAGCCACCGGGTTCCAACGTCGCGATGGGCTACGTTTGGAGGTCCCCAGGCAACTATGGCATTGGTGGGTGAAAAGATGGTTTGCGCCGTTGTAGGCACAAGATGTGGCGCGATTAAGGTGGCGCTGTTAGCGACAAACAAGTTCCAGCCGATGGAGGCATCGCTACGTGCTACGGTTTCGATTGTACGCAGATAAGTACTGGGATTGACTTCGTCACCATCGAGAGTGCGTGGCAAGAACATGCGGTAAAGACGTGCATTATGCAGTTTGGAGAGTACGTCAGGAGGTATGCGCCGTGTCCGTTCTATGTCGTCCGCTGCCGCAACTATGGCATCGGAAAGTGCTATAGCACGCATCAGTGGATCCTTGATTGTTTTCACTGCGCTCCTTCCTTTTCTATTACGGATAAGTCAGGCGAGACAATCGATCCCATGCAACGAATTGAATCAATGCTTAATAGCGCTAGGCTCATAACCTGAAGGTCTGAGGTTGAAATTTTTCCCCCGCAACCAACCTATTCACGATAAATCAACACTCCTCTTGGGTCATGCATTCAATTGCCGAGAAAATTGCCATATTTATTCCCAATTGCGAGAGTTAGAGTAAGGTTATGACTATCAGGATTGCCAAGTTCCAGATTGGCGACATCGTTCGCCACCGCGTCTTTCCTTTCCGCGGAGTGATTTTCGACGTTGACGCGGAATTTGCTAACACCGAGGAGTGGTGGCAGTCGATTCCCGAGGATATGCGACCGCGCAAGGACCAGCCTTTTTACCATCTTCTGGCTGAGAATGATGAGGTGAGCTATATCGCCTACGTATCCGAGCAGAACCTGCTGATGGACGAGAGTGGTAAACCGGTGTCGCATCCCCGCGTAGGGGATTTCTTCACCCATCAGGAGGAGGGACGCTACATTATCCGAGAGACTTACACCAACTGAACTCATATACCTCGGCCCAGTACTTTACTTTGCGTATTTGCCGTATTTCCGGCGACTATGGCTGGGGCACGCACCATATCAACAGCCCATCATCGATTTGCGAGGAGCCACTTTTCCAGTTCTCCGTGAACACGGTAAGTTGATTCATCCACCGGACCCACGTCCGCGGGTGTTATTGGGGTTGTACGGCATTTCTAGAGGCGGATTAGCTGGAGCTGTCAAACAGACCTGAATGGCGGCGGGTAATATCAAAGCGCAACTTATGGCCCCGCGGCGGACTGCCCCGATGCTGGCAGTTTTGCCGCTCGCAGACCTGACAACCGAGTCCGATGGGAGTCAAAGCCGGTGTCTTTAGATTTACAAACATATCGGCATAGCAGATATCTTTGGCAAATTTCAGATCACACCCCAATGCTACAGCATAAATTGGAGTACCGTAGTGAGCAGGCTGAGTACGAGGCGCCATTGATGTGCGTGCAATGGTAAGCAGCTGTTGCCCCTCTTCTAGGCTGGCTGCTTGAACAGATATCTGACCTGGGTTGCGAAAGACCTGATGAGGAATCCAGCGCCCGCAACCACCGCCATGACGAGCAAATTCCATCCCGCCGGCAGACAATCTTTTGGAAATGTACCCGGCTTCATCTACACGCAAAAAGAAGAAAGGAATGCCGCGCTCATCTGGCCGACTGAGGGTTGTAAGGCGGTGGCAGACCTGTTCGAAATTGGCTGTAAAACGGCTCGATAGCGCATCCAAATCATGACGCGTTGTCTGAACGGCCTTCCGGAATGCGCTATAGGGCATCATCACAGACCCCGCAAAATATCCGGAAAGGGCTATGCGCAGCAGGGTTTCTGTATCCTCATCATCGCACTTGGCGCGTGTAACGATGCTGTCGATGACATCACGATAACCTAATAACCCGATCTGGGAAGCTATCTGGAAAAGCCTTTGTGGTTCTTTCAGACTTTCGGACAAAAGCAGTTGACTGCGATGGCGATCAAATTCCCGCAGTATATTTCCCATTACGTCCTGAGGCATGATTCGGGTGGTGATACTGTACCTCTGTTCCAGGTGGCCGATCAGCTGATACAGCTTCGTGCCGGGTGAAGGGCGAACATCGTTTAGGCAGTTCGAAGCCGCCTCTTCTAGTTCTGTAAAATAATTACCAGACGTTTCCAAAAACTCCCGCACTCTTTCTATTGGGCGCGGAGAACGAACATTTTCATCCTTCTGCTCGCCCTTATGCGCGGCATCTCGCATCAAATCGTAGCTGCGGTGAAGAGATATCAACGCCGCTGCTGCATTGGGATGCTGGTCGGAAAGAAGCCGGATATCACGGCGCGACATGGTAACATCCTCAAGTGCCTGGTCTGCAAAAACCTCTGTCAGCATGGCGATCAGACGCGCTGAATCATCTTCGGCGAAGTCACGCAGATCAAAGTCATAAGTCCGGCCAAGGCGGAACAAAATCGGTACGGTGACGGGCCTCGCATTATTTTCAAGCAAATTAAGATAAGAGGCCGAAATGCCCAGTTCAGCTGCCATTTTGGCCTGAGTTAACTTCAGGCTGGAGCGCAAGCGTCGCAGTTTGTGGCCGGCAATAATTTTACTTGATGTGGGCTCCGCCATAGGCCACCTCCCAATTAGCGATTATTAAGTTTCTCTCCTCGATGAATGTTTTGAAAATATATATGTTTGTAATACTTTACAACTTAAGAGTGTAAATTATTACACTTTTATCTCATTACACTATTTAACTAGCTTTGTTCCTGGTTGCTTGATAAGCGGTAACCTCAAGAACGGTTCAACATGGGTTTGAAAAAGATGCAACTGTTTTACCGACACAACAGGCAGGAAGCTTGAAATGAGATGTGAATTCGAGTCATTGACAAGCGCGGAACAGGGCCGTTTTGAAAATACGGCGCGTGATTATTCGCTGGAGGATGTAAAAAGATTGTCTGGTTCAGTTGCGATTGAACACACCCTTGCCCGCAGAGGCGCCGATAAATTGTGGCACCTGCTGAACACAGAAGACTACGTCCATACGTTGGGAGCGATGACTGGCAATCAAGCCATGCAGCAGGTGCGTGCTGGGCTAAAGGCGATTTACCTGTCGGGCTGGCAGGTCGCTGCTGACAGCAACACGGCCGGATCAATGTACCCTGATCAATCAATCTACCCAGCCAATTCTGGCCCTGAGTTGGCACGACGTATCAACCGGACATTAATGCGTGCGGACCAGATCGAAACACAAGAATGTGGAATTCCATCAAGGGATTGGTTTGCGCCAATTGTCGGAGACTGTGAGGCTGGCTTTGGTGGTGCGCTCAACGCGCTTGAGTTAACTCGCGCATATATTGAAGCAGGGGCTGCAGGTGTTCATTTTGAGGATCAGTTGGCCTCTGAAAAAAAATGTGGCCACATGGGCGGCAAGGTACTCATTCCCGTTCAGCAAGCTATTACGAATTTGAATGCCGCGCGCCTGGCAGCTGACTGTGCCGGGGTGTCTACCGTGATCATGGCACGCACAGATGCGGAAAGTGCCAAGTTAATTACCTCGGATGTGGACTCGCGTGACAAGCCATTTATTTCAGGAGAACGTACGGCGGAAGGCTTTTATAGATTAGATGACCGGGATGCCTTTGATAGATGTGTCACACGCGGTTGCGCCTTTGCCCCCTATGCAGATCTCCTATGGATGGAAACATCGACACCTGATCTGGCACAAGCAGAGGCATTCTCCGTTGCAATTCGCGCCAACTACCCAGATCAGCTGCTTGCCTATAATTGCAGCCCGTCTTTCAATTGGTCAGCAAACTTGTCCGCTCCTGATATTGCACGTTTCCAAAGGGAGATCGGCAAAATGGGCTATAAGTTCCAGTTCATTACCCTGGCCGGATTCCATTCACTAAATTACGGCATGTTTGAATTGGCGCGCGCCTATAAAGACCAAGGTATGGCGGCCTATGCCAAACTACAGAATATCGAATTTGCTGCTGAAGCTGATGGTTATACTGCCCATCGCCATCAGCGGGAAGTTGGTGCTGGATGGTTCGATGCGGTATCTGTTGCTGTCAAAGGTGGGGCCTCCGCAACCACAGCGCTCGCAGATAGCACAGAAGAAGTCCAATTCAAACATGCGGCCGAATAACAACCTGAACACTTTAAATGAACCCACTTCTGGGACGAACGTTAGAAGAGGGCCGAGGATGTCCAGTCATGAAGCAATACATCTAACCTACCTATTTTTTTGATCTGGGCAGGGCTTGCAGTACCTCAAGTGGAAGTGTTCCAACCAGATCGTGTAACCGCTCGGTAACAAGTCAGTCACACGCGTCGGGCAGGGTCGCATAGCATTGGCCTCACGTTTAGAGCTCTCCCTCCATAACCGTGACCAATGCTTCCTCGCCTTTTTCTAAACAGGGGAAAAGGCGAGGCCAATCCTGCTGTCACCTGCTTATCGATGTATACAGAAATATATAGTGACATATCATCCCCGCATGCTCACAACCTGAAGCGCGGAGATTCAAATCCTTCCCTTTCAACTAACCTTTCCCCGATAAACAGAGCTGCCCTCAGGGGGCGCCCTTTTTTATTGTATTAATGAGGAAATCGCAGAACCTGTTGCTTTTGTTGAGGTGCACGCCCAAGGACAATCCGGTAAAAGTATATGGCGAAACGCAAGGAGGTACTGGGCTATGTTCTCTGACCGCTTGGAGGCTAAATGGATTGACATGTTTGTCTCAGTTTTTGAGCTCTGCAAAGTAAAGTCGGGGGATACTGCGGCCATACTTTCGGAAACTCAATCTCGTGAAATCAATGTCCATCTTGCTGAACTGGCGCTCTACAGGCTTGGCGCCAAAGTATTTCACGTCCAACTAACTACACCCCCGCAGAATACGCCAGTTCCTGTTCGTTCGACCGGTGCGTCGAATGCCGTCCAGGGTATACAACCTGTGATAACGGCACTTGCCAGCTCAACAATCGTTGTTGACTGCACGATTGAAGGAATGCTCCACGCACCAGAATTACCGCATATTTTGAAGGAAGGTGCCCGGTTGATGATGGTGTCGAACGAGCATCCGGATGTCCTGGAGCGGCTTGTTCCGGACCCACTTCTGACACCTAAGGTCAAGGCGGGGATTAAAATGTTATCCCGAGCTGATTTTATGACTGTGCAGTCGGATGCAGGCACAGACTTGAAGATAGATATTACCGACACCTCGGGTACCGGCGTTTGGGGGTATTGCGATCGCCCCGGGAATGTTGCCCATTGGCCTGGTGGACTGGTCCTGTGTTTTCCGAAGGCTGGAACCGTAAATGGCACGCTAGTGATGGATGTGGGCGACGTAAACCTTACATTCAAACGTTATCTGGAGAGCCCGATTACTTTTCAGATCGAAGAAGACTACGTGACCCATATTGCTGGCTCCGGGGTCGATGCAGACCTTTTCCGAGAATATATCTCTGCATGGGGAGATCGTGAAGCGTACGCGGTATCCCATGTAGGTTGGGGCATGAATCAGGCTGCTCGTTGGGATGCACTTACCATGTACGATAAGCAGGATATCAACGGGACAGAGTTACGGGCATTTGCTGGAAATTTCCTGTACTCAACCGGAGCAAATGAAGCTGCCAAGCGTTATACGCTAGGCCACTTCGATTTGCCTCTTCGGCATTGCACGATTGGACTCGATGGCATTGTAGTTGTCGAGAATGGGCGATTGCAGGGGGATTTATCTTGAGCCAGGTTCCGGACTATATAGAAAAGGGATCGAGCGGCGAGGCTGTCCTGCTTCTTCATGGGGTAGGGGGTGGCGCCCGTAGCTGGGTACCGCAGATCGAAAGATTTTCCTCGAAATACAGGGCTGTTGCCTGGAATATGCCAGGTTATGGGGAAAGCATCCCGCTTGAAAATATGTCTTTTCCATTTCTAGCGGACTCTTTGCTGGCTTTACTTGACGACCGAGATTGGGAGAAGGTCCATTTGGTGGGCCACTCCATGGGTGGAATGGTGGCACAAGAGTTTGCGGTGGCACAACAAAACAGGCTCCATTCTCTTACATTGTCGGCGACAAGTCCGGCTTTCGGAAGGCGTGATGCAGATTTTCAAAAAAGTTTTGTCGAAAAGCGTCTCGCGCCTCTGACCGCCGGCACTACCATGTGGGATCTTGCGACCGAACTGATTGGGAAGATGATGTCAGCGGACGCGGATGCAAGTGGAAGAAGACTCGCACACGATTGCATGGCCAACGTCCCCGTTGAGGTGTATCGGGCCGCTATTGAATGCATCATCACGTTCGAGCAACGCACGAATCTTCCGAATATTCGGGTGCCCACATTGGCAATTGCCGGCGAGACAGACACAACAGCCGCTGCGACAATGATGGAAAAAATGGCCGCCAAAATTCCCGGTTGCCGGTACGTTTGTCTGCCGAAGGTCGGA
>CAJWOI010000158.1 GCA_913044255.1 uncultured Alphaproteobacteria bacterium | reverse complement strand
TCCCACACGAAGAGTTGATGGATGGGGTTGTGGCATATGCAAAGGAGCTAGCCTCAATGGTGTCGCCGCGCTCTATGCGAGTTATGAAGGAGCAGGTGTATCGAACCCAGGGTACGTCACTTTCGGAATCTGTGAATCGGGGCTTCGATGAAATGTATGATAGTTTAGACAGTGATGATTTTAGGGAAGGTGTGGCGCATTTTGTAGAAAAACGCGCGCCTTCATTTAGTGGACAGTAAAGCAAAAAGTTTTTGGTTGCATATAACTACTTAGCTATCATTATACGTCCGATCGGAAGCACTGGCGGGGCGTATGTGTCGTCCGTCGCGTCGTCCGGCATCTCTAGATGATATAGAGGAGCGAGACACATGAAAAATCCCCTTGAGTCCTTGCCGATGACAATCGGAATGGGTTTGGTAATCACGGTGATCATGGTCCTATTGGTTCAGGCGATTGGTTCTTAGGGACACTGCGAGGCAGGAGTTAAAGTTATGGAAGATGGTTCCTGGTTAGTATTTGCTATCCGCTGGTTGCATGTACTTAGCGGCGTAATGTGGATCGGCTTGCTGTGGTATTTCAATTTTGTTCAGATACCGAGCATGCCAAAGATACCTGATGAGCAAAAACCTGCTATCGGTAAGGTGATTGCTCCTGAAGCGTTGTTCTGGTTCCGCTGGTCTGCTTTGTCTACTGTTGTATTCGGGGCACTGCTTGCGTTGATGAATGGTTATTTGGTCGAAGGTTTGTTGCTTGGTATCGTCAGTCAGGTCTCGGGCCATACCATGATTGGATTTGGCATGTGGTTGGGTTTGATCATGGCATTTAACGTCTGGTTTGTGATTTGGCCAAATCAGCAAAAGGCACTTGGCATGGTGGCTGTGGAGGCAGATGAGAAGGCTAAAGCAGCACGTACCGCAATGCTGTTTTCCCGCACCAATACGATGTTGTCGTTACCTATGCTCTACGCGATGGTAGCAGCTCAAAATCTATTCCGTATTTCTTAGTTCACGTTTCTGTGTATTGGGCCCCGGCTGCGCTGCTAGCCGGGCCTTTATTTGAGGCGCGTTAAATGGCGTCTTAAGTGATGCGGGCGGGACAAGCCTCACTGATAGACCCCGATTTCGATTAGGTTCCCGTCCGGGTCACGGAAGTAGATGGAGTCCATTGGACCAAGTGCACCGACTTGTTTTACTGGTCCATATACAACATCCACCGTTTCTGTCGCTAGATGGTTTTTGATTGCTTCAATTGAAAATGTTGAAATAAAGCAAATGTCGGCTGTTCCGGGTTGTGCGTTGGGTGCGTTGGGTTTTGCTTCCTTACCAATCGGGTGGATATTTATCTTCTGGTTTCCAAAATGAAGGGCTGTTCGACCATCGCCGAATGTGGCGCTTCCCATTCCCAGTACTCGTTCATAGAATTGTAAGGTAGTATTTATATCGGAAACAGTTATTACAAAATGGTCAATTCGCTCAATTGAGATGGCCATATGTGCTCCTCCGTTTGACGTAGACTGGGTTTCCCCGGTGACCTGGTGATATTTATGCTTACTCAAGATGTTTGAATTAGAAAAGATTTCAAAATCTTTTAATGAGTTGACAGCGCTGGCCGATGTCAACTTGAAAATTGCAAAAGAACACACGACCGTTTTCATTGGCCCATCTGGGTGCGGAAAATCGACATTGATTCGTGTATTGATGGGTTTAATTGAGCCTGATCATGGTGTTGTGCATTATGAAGGCGTGCCTGTTAATGCGGATAGTGCGATGCTGTTGCGTCGCCGCATGGGGTACGTAACACAAGGCGGCGGATTATTTCCACATCTCACGGCTTGGCGGAACATCGCCTTGATGGCTCAATATCTGGGCCGTTCAAAAGACGATATACGTAATCGCGTCAATGAATTGTTGGCATTAACAAATTTGTCTCCTGACGTGCTGAATCGTTACCCGACCCAACTTTCGGGTGGTCAGCGCCAGAGGGTCGCACTAGCGCGAGCGTTAATGTTAGATCCAACGGTGCTTATGCTGGATGAACCCTTTGGGGCACTTGACCCGATTGTGCGGTACCAGTTGCAGACGGATCTACGAGACATTTTTCGGGGTCTCGGCAAGACCGTAGTAATGGTTACACATGATATAGGGGAAGCAGGTTTTTTTGGTGACCATATCGTTCTGTTGCGTGAGGGGGGCATCGTCCAACAGGGCTCTATCCACGATTTTGTCCATCGTCCGAGCGATCCATTTGTTGAGCATTTTATCTCTGCCCAGCGAACATTGCTCGATAGTTTGGAAGGTGGCACATGATTGTTCGTTTGATCATGCTCATTGTCGCTGGCCTGGTAATTTATTGGCCCAGTGCCTCACGTGCGGGCGAGGATATTAAGATCGGTTCTAAAGCATTTACTGAATCGGTGATTCTGGGGGAGGTCCTAGCACATTTGGCCCGTGAGACTGGTGTTGGTGTGTACCACCATCGGCAGTTGGGCGGAACTCGGGTGTTGTGGGACGCATTGTTGGCCGGCGAAATTGACGTATACCCTGAATATACCGGCACCATCACCAATGAAATTCTATCCGGTGACGGGTTGGTCAACGAAAAAGATATTCGTACAGCTTTGGAAAAGTATGGGTTGGCAATGACCGCGCCGATAGGATTTAATAACACGTACGCCATCGGCATGCTTGAGGAGACAGCCAATCGCCTCGGAATTACGAAGATCTCGGATCTGCGTGGAAACCCTGAATTATCGTTTGGTTTCGGTAATGAATTTCTAGACCGGGGCGACGGTTGGCCAAGTCTTCGTGCACATTATGCGCTTCCACAGCGTAAAGTGACAGGCCTTGATCACGACCTTGCTTATCGAGGCTTGGTGAGTGGAAGCATCGATGCCATGGATGTGTACACCACGGATGCGGCGATTATGTTTTATGGTCTCCGGATTCTTGAAGATAACCTTCGCCATTTCCCAACCTACAACGCGGTCCTGCTTTATCGTGTGGGAGGAAGGGAAAATGACGTTAGCGTCGCTGATTTTGCACACAAGCTTGAAGGTCGTATCGACGAATCGACTATGACTAGGATGAATGCGCGCGTTAAGTTGGATGGATATAGTGAAACACTAGTTGCCGCCGACTTCGTGGCTGATGCATTCAACATTGTTGTAAAGGTAGACGGCATTAGTTGGTTGGCAGCTTTGTGGAAGAACACGTGCCAACATCTAAAGTTGGTCAGCATCTCTTTGACGGCGGCACTCTTGTTTGCTCTTCCTTTAGGTATAGTTGCGGCTCGTCACCCGAAGCTTGGGCAGGTCATTTTAGCTTCGGTTGGAATTATTCAAACCGTTCCTTCCCTGGCCTTGTTCGTGTTCATGATACCATTGGTTGGGATTGGTGGACCACCTGCAATGCTTGCGTTGTTCCTCTACAGCCTGCTTCCCGTAGTCCGGAATACACATGCGGGTTTAACTGGAATTGCGCCTGATATATTAGAAGCGGCCCATGCGCTTGGTTTACCTGCCGCAGCGCGGCTGCGCTTGGTCGAAATGCCTATGGCAGGTGGAACGATCTTAGCGGGGATTAAAACCTCGGCGGTTATTAATGTAGGGACTGCGACCCTCGGGGCTTTAATCGGTGCTGGTGGTTACGGCCAACCTATCTTGACTGGGATTCGTCTCGATGATGTGGGGTTAATACTATCGGGAGCGATACCAGCCGCACTGTTGGCACTTTTAGTCCAGGGTATTTTTGAGGCGGCGGAACGCTTCATCGTGCCTAAAGGGTTGCGCCGCTGAATCTCGCATGGCAAGCGGCCCTGTCAGTCGATATACTTGCTAACAAATTTTCCCGAACCTTACAGTTAAGGTAAATGCGATGGGCGATGTTAAACGCGCGCTGACGGGCGTGCGGGTTGTTGATTTAACCCGTATCCTTGCGGGTCCATTTTGTACGCAGATGCTAGGTGATCATGGCGCTGACGTGATTAAAATTGAATCGTTGGACGGCGACGAAACGCGTCGTTGGGGGCCACCATTCTCTCGGGACGGAATGAGCGCTTATTTTCAGGGCGTAAATCGAAACAAGCGTTCCTTAGCTCTTGACCTATCCAATCCTGCAGGACAATCCGTGTTGCTGCGTATGCTCCGTGATGCGGATGTCCTAATCGAAAATTTCAAGGCTGGGCAGATGGAAAAATGGGGGCTCGGGTATGACGCTACCCTGCGTGATCGCTTTCCATCTTTAATTTATGCTCAGATTACTGGTTACGGGTCGGATGGGCCACTTGCAGGCCGCCCCGGGTTCGACGCAATTGCCCAAGTGATGAGTGGCCTAGCCAGCATAAATGGCACCCCTGATGGTCCACCTGTTCGGGTCGGTACGCCAATATCCGACCTTGCCGCCGCGTTCTATGCAACCAATGCCATACTCATGGCTCTTTACGAACGCGTTCAGTCCGGTATCGGTCAAAAGGTAGAGGTTTCGTTACTTGACTGTTCGGTTAGTTTGCTACATCCGCATGCTGCTAATTATTTTATGACTGGGGAAGCGCCCGGCCGGATCGGAAATGCGCATCCTAACATTGCCCCATACGAAATGTTTCAAACTGCTAATGGTTTTATTTTCATCGCCGGTGGCAATGATCGGCAATTTCAAAAACTGGTTGCCTTGCTTGGCAGAGCTGATCTAGCTACGGATCCGCGTTTTTCCAACAATGCTGTTCGCAAGGCGAACGACACAGTTTTAACATCAGTACTGGCAACTTTGCTTATCGAAAAGGACGGTGTTGTATTGGCAGATCAGTTGTTAGAGAACGGTGTTCCTGCAGGCTCGGTTCTTGAAATACCGGAGGCATTAAATCATCCGCAGGTTCGTTTTCGCGACATGGTGGTGGAAGATGGTAATTATCGTGGCATTGGAGTGCCAGTGAAGCTGAGTCGTACTCCGGGGCAGCCAAAGTTTTCGCCTCCCCATCTTGGAGAACATGCGCATAGCATTCTCACAGAAGCCGGTTACGGAGATACGGAAATTAAAGAATTGTTTCGACTGAAAGTTGCTGGAAACACAGTTGTCTCTGAAGTGACATGAAATATCTCTCAATAACCTCATATTAACGAACGTCAGAGGGGTCCCAATGAATAGTGATATCCCTATCCTTCATAGGAGGGAGATAGAGGCACGCGTCATCCAGCCAATCTACAAAGAAATGGTGGAAGCATTCGGAGAAAAAACTGCCCTGGAGGTGTTAAGTCGGGCCATAGCAAGTGACGCAATTGCGCACGGGGAAAATTGTGCTGAAACTCAGGAGGGAAAAAACGATATTGGTGGATTCGTCGAGCTGTTCAAATTGTGG
The DNA here is from genome assembly GCA_913044255.1 of uncultured Alphaproteobacteria bacterium. Lineage (GTDB taxonomy): Bacteria > Pseudomonadota > Alphaproteobacteria > UBA7887 > UBA7887. Next base: position 1,176 of record CAJWOI010000158.1, on the reverse strand, counting down.
ACTGCAGGAGAAGCCCTCACAATCGATCTTTTGGAAGAGACAGATCATGTTTTGTCCTTCAATGTGACGCGGTGTAGATACGCGGAGATGTATGACAAAATGGGAATCTCGGAGATCGGAACGGTGCTATCTTGTGGTCGGGATGAAAATTTCTGTAAAGGTTACAACCCAGATCTTACGCTTGAGCGAAGCCAAACGATTATGCGTGGAGCAAGTTTTTGTGACTTCCGTTACCAATTCATCGATAAAGACGAAAATTTTACTGAAGAATAATTTACGCGGCTATCAATACGATTTTGGGAGTCCAAGTGCCCGTTCGGCGATGTAGCACAGCATCAACTGCTCGGTAACTGGTGCAAGCCGGTTGATCCATTGTTCTCGCATGAAACGTTCAACGTGAAATTCCTTGGCATAGCCATAGCCGCCATGTGTCAAAATGGAGCGCTCGCAGGCTGTAAACCCGGCTTTCGCGGCGAGAAATTTGCTGGCATTAGCCTCGACACCACAAGGCGCGCCCGCATCGTAGAGTGAGGCTGCTTTGAAGCACATTAGGTTTGCTGCTTCCAACTCGCACCAAGATTCAGCTAGGGGGTGTTGTATGGCTTGGTTTTGACCGATAGGCCGATCAAATACCACACGATCCTTAGCATATTGTGATGCCCGAGATAGTGCAACACGCCCGACGCCTATCGACTCTGCAGCAATTAATATCCGTTCCGGGTTGAGGCCGTGAAGTAAGTAATGAAAACCCCTACCCTCCTCTCCGATTCGGTCCGCCACCGGCACTCTCAACTCATCGATGAATAATTCATTTGAATCAACAGCTTTCCGACCCATTTTTTCGATCTCCCGAACGTCGACGGCGCTACGATCAAGGTCCGTGTAAAAAAGCGTGAGCCCATCGCTCGCTTTGTCACATTCTTCCACTTTCCTTGTTCTTGCTATCAAAAGTATTTTGTCGGCCACCTGGGCGGTCGAGGTCCAAACTTTTCTACCGCTCACCAAATAATGGTTTTTCTCGCGTATGGCCTGGGTTTTGAGATGGGTCGTATCCAGACCTGCATCGGGTTCGGTAACACCAAAACAAGCGCGTGTTTCTCCTTTGATCAGAGGTGGGAGCATCCGTGCTTTTTGCTCCTCAGTGCCGAACACTACGATGACGTTAGGCCCGAAGAT
>CAJWOI010000157.1 GCA_913044255.1 uncultured Alphaproteobacteria bacterium | reverse complement strand
CACGGGTGGGGCTTTGGTCCCTGAGCCTGCAAACGCATCCTCCGTACGCTCGAGCAGCTGGTTTTTCCACTGGCTGATCTGGTGCGCAGGAACGTCGAACTGCTCGGTCAGCTCGACGATGGTTTTGTCGCCCTTGATGGCGGCCAAGGCTACTTTGGCCTTGAAGGCAGATGAATGATTACGACGAGGTCGTTTTGTCTTGATTAGCTCCTATTTCATGTGCATTAGAATGCATGAAATTAGGCTGCTAATCCACTTCAGACACTGTTCAGTTTTTCGGGGTCAGCTCTCAATGTATCGGCCATCGGGCTATGTATCCCCTATATTTTATCTGCAAGACCATTTTTTTATAACTTTAAGTCGTAGAGGCTCTCACTACAGTCCTGTGGGAACATAAAGGCGCGCTGGAGAAACACTGCCTAATCGGCTTGCGATTTTATCAGCTACTTGTCTCGTGAAGGGTAGAAAGACAACACCCTGTGTGGGAGCAGCACATGGCGAAAGGACTTTTTTTCCATAGTGAGTTATATCATGCTTTCTTTGGTCTTCATCTACAAAAAAATGTGGCAAACGGCCCAACTCTCCACTTAACCATGATCCGGCTATCGATGTTCCAAAAATTCCAAATTGCCCTTTATATGTTCGAGCCAGGTCCAGTGCCTCAGTGCGGACTTTCGTTAAATACCGAATCTGTTTTTCTGCACCTGCTTGCTCTGCTTCAGGGGTTGTAGATCTACGATACCGATTGCGGCTACCTTTACCCACGAAAACAATCAATTCTTTCTGAAGGGCTTGCCTACAACACATCAATGGCAATTCTTCAAGCTGGGATATTAATGTTGTCTTCGTATAATGAGACAGGTGATCTGCAATAATAAGGTCATACGGATTTCTGGCTAAGTCCGGAACCATCGCGACTAACATACCGCCTGAACTAAGCTTCTCAAAGAGAGTATGTAGAAACTTTGTTACATGTTCCACATGCTCAATTACGTAGTTAAGTACAATCAGGTCAAGCTTGTTTGGAAGATCTCCTGGTGACCCGGAAAAAAATTGACCTTCTCCGCAAATTTCCTCGATATCACTTTTTCTATTTTGATTTAGATCGAATCCGGCTATTTGCCAATCCGGTCTACGCCTTTTAAACTCGTTCAGAAAAGAGCCATCTCCGCACCCTACGTCGACTAATTGCCCAGTTTTGGCGATGCTAAAGCTCGAGTCGATCTCATCGAAGATTCCTGCTGATCGACTCCCAACACTATCTGATGAGAAGATAAGTGGCTCTAAGTCATGCTCATACGGTTGATATGTGTCATATATCTCCATTAAATCTCTGGACATCCTAGTGGATACAACCTTCTGAATTAGGCCACAACTAGTGCACTCAGATAACTCGCCCGACTGGACCAATAGCCTGCAATCACTGGTAACTTGTCTTAACTTTCCATATTCAGCAACTTGCTGGATAGTCAGCGCATTGCAGGCTCGACACGCGTAGTCAACCATTACACGCCTCGAGGACAAATACAGAAAGAACTTGACTGGTCTTTATGCATATCGGTTAATGATTACTGAAACCTGTTCCCATAGTTTTGACTCGAGTCATAACCCACCTCTTGATCGGTTAAAACACGGCATATTTAAACGGAGCTTGTCCAATATTCCATTACGATCAAAAAACGCGGTGGAATTAATCATCAAGTGTCTGTGTCACTTTAGCCAGAGAATTTCCGCGCTGTTTGCACTACATAATCTATGTCTTGCATTTTTTGCCCTGGCCCACTGGGGAGGGTACACCCCTGCTGTGCAAACCTTTGCGAACATGTGAGGCCGGACTCATCCGAATAGAAATATTCTGCACTCGCTAAATTTGGAAGGAACGGTCTTGTCTCGATATTGTAAGAACTAAAATGCTTGATCAAACCATCTCGATCCGCGCATAGCACTTCGTTATAAATTGGAATCTCCCCTGCCTGCGTTGCCACTGGAATAATCGATATACCCGAACAGGAGCTCATTCCTTCTTTGTATAAACTGTGTATTCTGTTAACCTTTTCTAACCTTCTTTTTACCTTGCTTAGTTGCACAAGGCCAAGTGACGATTGAACATCGGTAATCCGAAAATTAAATCCAAGTTCACTCCCCCACGCTCCAGGATCGATCACATTTTCAACCCCATGGGTTCTAATCGCTCTCAATCTATACGCAATATGATCATCATTAGTCACTACGAAACCCCCCTGCCCAGTCGAACAGATCTTAGCCATGGACAGCGAGAAACAACCCAAGTCACCCTGGGTACCTAAATACCCCTTCCCATTTTTTGAAAATAGCGCTTGTGCTGCATCCTCAACGATTGAAAGGCCGTGTTCTCTTGCGAGCCGATGAATTGGAGCCATCCTAACCGAGCGCCCGTTTAAGTGCGCGGGAACAATAACTTTGGTTCTTTTTGTTATAAGCTTTTCCAAAGCTCGAACTTCCAGTACCGGTCGCTTCTTCTCAACATCAGCAAAGACTGGCTCTGCTCCTAGCAACTGCACTGCGTTCGCAGTTGCTATCCACCCACGATTAGGGACAATGACTTGATCTCCCCTCCCAACATTTAGCACCATGAGGGACATTGCAATCGCCGCGCTACCGCTCGATGTCGCGACTACATGGCGGACACCCAAATGCTCCATCAAACGACGCTCAAATAAACGGGTTACTGGACCTTGACTGATGCATTCATCGCGGATTGCCCTTGATACAGCGTTGACCTCGGCGGACCCAAATTCGATCCTCCACCAGGGTATTGTTCTCTTCTTTCGCATTGTTTGTTCGTCAGGCTAGACGCGCCCGACCGGCATAACGTTACCAAGCAACCCTGACCATCTCGCAATTATGCTGTCAGTGTAGCGTGGCACTAAGATTAAAGTTGTTTGCACGTCAAGTGACTTGAGCTCTCTACTCGAAAACACCTTATGGTTGCTGTGGGGGCTATACATACCAACCCGCTTCTCAGCGTCATCAACCAGAAGGTCAACTCTTTCCTCTAACCCAAATTGATATAGTGAAGATATACCGGCAACAGACGCGCCATATCCCACCGCTCTTCCTTGAGCCTGTCGATTGAGGTTTGCAAGAATTTTTTCTCGTGAAGTCTGAATTTTACTGGCAAACTCTTGAAAACGCGCTGGTTCTTGCCCACACCGATTTTTTTTCATTTTGCCAACTGCACGGGTTTCTCCCACCCCTGAATCTTTTCCCTTTTGTCTCCCAAACGTAAAACACGAATTCACGTGGTCGATACCGATTGAAGCAGAGACTATCTGAAACCCTTTCCCCTCCATTATCTTTTTGATGGAAGAACTGCAAAAATATACCTGGTGCTCATGGTAAATATAGTTCACATGGCCATTTTGCAGGATTGTAGTGATATCCGGGCATCGTAAGGATATTCGCCCATCGGGCTTAATTAGGCGAACAATGTCGCTAAAGTATTCGTCAATATTGTTTACATTACTGGCATGGAAAGGGTGGGCTTCTTTCGTGGAATTATCTATCAATACCTCATCCACCGGACCGGCGTTCTCAAGAAAACGATTTACTGCTTCGCTTATAAGTGAATTGTAAGAAAGCGGTGCGATGTTTTTATGCTCGTCCGCTGACGCCAGTATGAACGGTGCTAGCGCAACTACAATTGTAGAATGCTGATTACTATCTAAGCTAGGAGGATCAGAAAGTCCACCAATATAAAGAGCAAGTTTATACTTATTACGCACCTGATAATCCAACTCGATTAACTTTTTCGGGCTTTGTATAGACTGGCTTAACAGACCTCCAAAAAGTAACCCTGATGAGACTTCATGCTTAAGTTGAATAAGGCCACATGCTTCGCAACCAACCAATCCAATTGGGTGCAGCGTTTCTGTATTTGGCGCTATAGAGAACCGGTTACCGATCGGCATTGACCTGAGGTCCAATAACTGAATTAGTGAAGAGCACCGGCATGCTCTACATTTCATGATTAATTTCTGCATGGGGTTGGAGCCTGACGGGTTGCGATGAGATTAATCTTAAGTCTTTTTTGGGTTATCCAAAGTTTGCTGACGCCCAAAAATACGCCTTACCGAAAAATTTCGAGAAGATGAACCTAATTGACCGAGGAACGATGCCCTTATGTCTGAAATCTATTCCGACTTTAACTGAACGTTAGGTCTTTGACGACCTAGTCGATATAGTCTGAGGTGATATAGTTTGAGTCATTGTCGCCAACTTATCTGAGTGCCGACTGGCTCAAAACCACAACTAGCATTCTTGATTTCAATTAGGCTATCTTAGTTGGGCCCTCGCGATTCCTCTTGTCGCACTATGCGTGCGCCAAATCCATCTCCACACCCTATCTCGGCTACCTTATTCAAGCCAGCATTTTTGCCACAAACGTATAGCGAGATAGAGTAAATACCAAGCGCTTAGGATCGTCGCTCCAGCCTGAGTTGTTCATTAGACCTAACTCCTCTGGTCCAAGCTCTACAAATTGATCAGCAACATGCTGATTTACAGGATCTTTAGTTTTCATATGATGGATCTGTTTCGCAAATCGGGTGGTTAACTCGGCCAATGTCGGAAACATCTACTAATTAAATTCAGAGATCTTGTCACGACGCTATTCAATACTATTAGAGAATGATCGCCAAATCACATAGCCACCAAACAGCGGCCACTGACTTTTCCGGAGCGCATATCATCTATGGCGCTGTTTATCTCAGATAGAGAATACGTCGCAGTAATTAATTTGGATAAGTCAAGTATATCTGCCTGACTAAGGCCCAGTAATCGAGGTATATCCTGATCTGGCACTCCATCCCCACCATGGGTTCCAGTTAATACCTTGCCAAAATGAAGGGGTAGAGTGTTGACGGTCGTTTTTGCGCCTTTTGGTGGAACACCGATTAATATTGTTTTTCCGGCAGCCTTGGTTAACTCAATACATTGGCTAATGACGTCAGGGTTTCCAGTATTATCAACCACCAGATCCGCCCCGTCAGCGCCGACAATATCACGAACCTGAAATACCCAGGATGGATCAACGTTGACCAGACCATGGCTTGCACCAATATCCCGAGCTAACTGGACTCGATTCTCAAAAAGATCTACGGCTACGATGGGCGATGCACAGCGAAGCTTGGCACCCTGAATTACATTTAGCCCAATTCCTCCAGATCCTACCACGACTACCGACTCCCCCATTCTTACTGCAGCCTTATTTTCTACCACTCCTATTCCAGTCGTCACTGCACAACCAAATAAGGCTGCAAATTCCATTGGGTAATCTTTGGAAATTGATGTCAACCTATTCTCAGACACTACGGCGTGCTTATTAAACGTAGTCACAAACCCCGCATTCAGCAATTGCTCACGCCAGACAAATCTCGGTAGTACCGATTGAATACCTGACCCAGGACGCCAGTGGAGCACCACATGGTCTCCAACCATGACGGAATTAACACCTGGCCCGATTGCAAGTACTTTTCCCGAGCCTTCATGGCCAAGTAGGTGGGGTAGGTAGGGGTCGGGCCCCTTAACCCCAGCGATCTCTCCAAGTTGTGATCCACAGATTCCGCTGAAAAAAACTTCTACAAGAACCTGACCTACCGCCAGATTCTCGGGCAGCGATACCTCGTCAATAACAAGAGGCTGATTCTGTTGAGCAAGAATCGCCGCTGTTGTTTGTTTAATTTCCATGCTCATTCAAAATATATGAACGAGTGGTCCCCAGTATACCCCGCATACTGAAACCACCATTCCCATTCTTTCGGTGTACAGAACGCTTCACAGGTGACTTGCCAATACAGTAAGTTGGCTTTTTCACTTTCATTACGATAGGACTCGACACACAGATACTTATGTTCTTTCCCAACGCGCTCAAATTCCTTCAGCGCGTTTGCTAACTCGTAATTGTAAAGGTTATGGAAGGTATTGATCGAAATAACAAGATCAAAATAGCCATCCGGCCACGGTAAATCGACTGCGTTACCAATCTGTAGCCTGTCACGCACCTCTTCCTTGGAATTATTTAATGCATATTCAGACACATCAATGCCGTAAACCTGCGCATCAGGCCGGACCTTGAGAAAGTCAAAAAGCAAGAATCCTTTTCCACAGCCTACATCAAGTATCTTCGGATCATTAGGAAGGCTATAGTGGTGAACAAGTGTCTCAGCCACCTTCTCCCATCGGCCTGGTATATACCAATAACCCCCGTAATTGATTCGCCGATCACCATCCCAGTAATCGTAAGACCAGCTTTTCGCTAGTTCCGCTGCTTTCGCCTTTGGATATCCTGGCTCGTTTACCCGAGCCAGATAATCCCGCGACGTGCTTTTGTGGAGCACAGACATGAAATCGTGATATGCCATCATGATGATCCTAAATGTTGAGAAAAATATTGTTTCGCTTTGGCTGTCTGCAGCTTCATGAAATCTAATTGTGCTGAATTCGAATGAAAACGTCGATCTCTGCCCTCTTGTAGATATTCGTTAA
>CAJWOI010000156.1 GCA_913044255.1 uncultured Alphaproteobacteria bacterium | reverse complement strand
ATTCGGCTGGTGAATACTTAGCGGCGCCTTTGTTGCGATCGACGCGCGACAGGCGGCTCGAAGACAACGCTCCTCCATCGTTGTCATCTCACCAACATAGTTTAGGGTGCCTCGCTCTTGCCCATTAATTCCGATTTCACCAATTATCCCGGACCGAACCCCATCAATGCCCTCGGTTAGATCGCTTATCATTATCTGCATCAATTGATCAATCGTCGCTGTCAGGACCCAAGGGTCGCAGGAATACTCGCAATACCATCCGCAACCCATGACAATCGGTACACCAGAACGCTCAGACAGTATTCGAAGGCCCTGAGGATTTCGGCCTATACCTTCGGACGTTACATCGACGATCGTACGGCCACCCAAGCCAAAAAACTCTTTGACCTCAGAGACGACAATCTCTGAATCGTTCAAATTGAGGTTATCGTGGTTGGAGCATGAACTGGTTAACATCCTGTCATAAATTTCAGGAGTGAGAGGCAAATTTGCAAACTCCTCTGCGTCATCTGAATCATCCAGTTCAAAACAACTGGAACCATCCATAAAAAGGTGTTCGTGAGTAAGTGTGACTCCAAGTTCTTCCTTCGGAACTGGCCCCCCAACTGCCTGCGCGAAAGTATTATCCTCCATTGCTACCCTCATATCGTTTGTTGTTAGCCACAATTTCAGTTCTTATAATCCCGCTAGTTTCAAAAATCAATGACCAACAATAGAATTAACTAGGAAATTAACATGTATTACGTTGAGTTCTTCCGAAAAAAATCCAATGTCAGCTGGGAAACATTTCGTAGTGTCGTCGAGGGAGGCTACAAACGTTGGGTTGAACTTCATCCGGAGGATGCGCCTGTGCTGGCGATTGGCCGGACTTGGAGACTTGGACCGCCAGACTCATCTTATATGATCGTTTACAGAATTCGAGATTTCGCACAACTCGACGAATGGACAAAAAGCCGCTCCAGCGATTCAGACTCTGAAAAGGCTATCATGGAGGGGACTTTAGCGGTCGCTGACATGGACAGCGGCGTTTACGAAGACATTGGAATGGAATTACCTTAAAAGGAGATAATTATGTGCGGCATCAATATTGATCATGAACCTCCAAAAAACCGCGTCCCTGCGATTGACACGGAGGTGCATCTTTTTTTTCGCGCCTTCCCCAGGGAATCCGGATTCGAGTTTGATTACCGCCGCGGCTACACATGGCAGGAACGTACTGGAGATCAGCTTGTTGCTGAAATGGACCACGCGGCTGTTGAAAAAGCCTTTCTAATCTCTTATGACGGGTACGATATGCCCTATTACATGGACGCCGTGTCGGCCGATCGAGGTTCTTTTTGGGGCGGGGCAGACTACTGCAGACACTGGGCCGAAAAATACCCAGATCGGCTGCTCTGGTTCACCACTTTAAGAGACCCTAGAGACCGCTACGGTCTTGCACCTTTGGAACGACATCTCGATCAGGGCGCGTATGGTATCAAGGTGTTTCCCGGCTTCCTTGAAACCAACATTGACGATCCCGTTTTGATGGAAGCTTATGCAATGGTGCAGGAGAAAGGTCGGAGAGTAATTTTTGGATTTGAAGACACCGACAGACCTTCAGCACCGAGCACCTTGGCTGTCTGGGAAGCATTCGCCAAAGTGGCGGAAGCATTTCCCGATTTGCCCATGCAGACAAACCATATGGGTTATCTGGATCCCCGCGAACCTGAAGCTGATCTGATGTACGAAGTAGTCCGCGCCCACCCCAACATCTATGTATCTTGTTCCTGTCTTATCAGCATGTGGGAAGATGAGCACGAGTATCCCTTTCCGAATTATCGTGAAAGAATTCAGGCGCTAAGGGATGGATGCGGCCCAACCCAGATCGTATATGGCACGGATTGGCCCTGGCTTGAGCATCTTTACATGTACCCACAACTCGTGGAATCGATTCGACGTCACGCGGATTTCTTTTCAGATGAAGATAGAGAGCTCTTCCTTCACAAAAATGCGCGGCGCTACCTTGGCGAAGAATAGTTATGAAGGAGCATCTAGACCGATTTTTCGCTGCATGGATGCGGCATAATCCAGATGAAATGGCTGCCTTTTATGCTGAAGACACAAGAATGGAAGATCCGACGCTAAAAGAACCACGCGTGGGTCGCGAGGCAATTCGCGATTATTACGGCGAAATGTTCGGGTCGCTTGAGAGTCCACAACACGACCTTCTCGACTATGCAAGCCAGGATAACCGAGTCTGGTTCGAATGGACTTTTGCAAGTGGCGGTATTAACTCGCCCCGAGTCAACTATCACGGGGTCTCTATTCAAACTATGTTGGACAATTTGATCATTCATGACCACGCTTTTTGGAGCCCCAATGACTGAATCTCTCCCATTATCTGGCCGCCGGATCGCCTTGTTGGTTGGTCCACTATATGAAGATATAGAGGTTCATTACCCCAAGATTCGCCTTGAAGAAGAAGGCGCAGAAGTCATTGTCGCGGGATACGATGAATCCGCATACAAAGGGATTTTCTGGTCTTTGGCGTTAGCCGCGAAAGGTCGTGCCGAAATTCCTGGTTTCGACGGTCGGGTTTATACGGGCGTGCATGGAATGCCAATTGCTGCAGACACCATCGTCGAAGATCTCGACCCGGAATCAATCGATGCCATTGTTATTCCAGGTGGCTACGCAGCAGATCACCTTCGCAGATCAGCGGCCGTCATTGATTTCTGTAAAACTATTGCCGAGAGCGGCCGGCCTGTCGCGGCAATCTGTCACGGCCCATGGGTGCTTGCAACCGCAGAGCTCCTAAAGGGACGGCGTGCAACAGGTCATTTCGTAATTCGGCCAGATGTTGAAGGTGCAGGCGCCACATGGGTCGACGAGGCTTGTGTTGTGGACGGCCCAATCATAACCTCACGATTCCCTCATGATCTTGGACACTTTTGTCGCGCCATTACGGCAATGGTGGTGGAGCAAAATCCGGTCTGATCGCAAGCTGCCCAAAACAAAGCCGGCTCACTGAACCAAGTGAGCCGGCCTGTCTACGTTTTCAAACTACTTATGCTGCCCCGATTCTACGCGGGCGGATTCGGGCATTCGGAATAAAATTCATGTTGGCGTGGTCCCGAACGAGCCAGCCAATCTGCACATGGTTGATCGGCACATACGCAGCGTCTTCCCACATTACTTCCATCATTCGCTGGTAAATTCGATCTCGTTCTTCTTCGTCAACCGAAGTCATGGCTTCTTCATTGAGGCGGGTGTATTCCTCGCTGTCCCAACGTTCCCAGTTCCAGTCACCGACGCCAGCACTTGTAAACCATTGCGTGGCACGATTCGGATCTGGAGAAGAAGTCCATTGCTGAAAAATCAACTCTAGGCTCTTCCAGTCATCGCCCTTCACTTCTTGACCAAGATTCCAGAACGTACCCCCCTCATACTGGAGTACTTCGACATTGACCCCAATCTGCGCCAATTGCGACTGGATAATCTGGCATGCGGCCACTTGCGCATCTGAATTGAGAACAGTGATGTTCGTGTCAAATCCGTTTGGAAGACCGGCTTCAGCTAACAATGCCCTGGCCTTGTCCAAATCCGGTTTCGGCCTCTCAACATCCCAATAGCCTTCAAGGCCTGGCGCGATGACACCAGTACCAACGGAAGCGGCTCCAAAGTACGCGCCTTCATTAATCTCCCAGGGATCAATCGCGGCCTGTATGGCTCGCCGCACACGGATATCATCGAACGGCGCATGCTCGACGTTCATTCCAAACCAGGTAAATCCCGTTGTGTTCGCAGTCACGAGATTGGTGTTTTCTGGCACGTTGTTCTTAAATTCTGGAATAGAACTTTCCGCAATGTCCGTCGCATCGATGTCTCCCGCCAAGTAAGCGAGTTCTGCGGTTTTGTGACTCGCGACATGGGTAAAGTGCAACTCGTCCCAATAACATTCATCGACACCTTCCTTACCGCTAGCACCTGGATATGGAACATGCTCTTCATTGCGTACCATGATGAGCACACCTGTGGATGGCGAAAAATCTCCGACCTTGTATGGCCCTGAGACCGCAGGCATGTCGAACGTAAATTTCCCACCAACGTCCTCCATTGCAGCTTTGCAAACGATGGTCGCCATATCGCGCGGCAACGTGTTCGAGAATAAATTCGCCTGTGGCGCTTTCAATACAATCACGCCATCCTGGGGGCCTTCAACAGCGACCTCGATCAACTGCGTCCACTCCATTTTACTGGTCCCCTCCGCTGCTATTCGCTCAATGGAATACTTAAAGTCTTCAGCAGTAACCTCCCCATACCCATTGCTCCATTTGATCCCGGGCCGTAGGCGAAATCGTAGTCGGGTGGGAGAATCGTACCCAATCGATTCTGCAGCTCCTAAATGCCAGCCCCATTGATCTCCACTGTTATATTCAATGAGACGCTCGAAGCTCGCGTGCATAGGGATAGTGTCGGTCTCTGAAATTGTAATCAACGGATCAAATGAATGGGCCTCATTGCGAACCCGAACTTTTAAGATTTTTCCATCTGCGGCCCATGAAATATTTGGCCCGGCAAAGGAAAGCACCCCAGTCGCGCCTGCTGCTTGAATAAATTGTCTTCTAGTTAATCTAATTGGTGGTAACATTTAGATTCCTCCTCTTCGCGGTTGCTTTGTGTCTAGTAGTGAGTGTTAACAGTAACGCGTCATATTTGAAACACACAGGATATCCTAAAACCAGTTTCAAATTACTAGCGATCTTTCTAAGCTATCGTTGACAGTCTGTCAATCCTACTCCTAACTACCAAATTGCACAGAAACTTCATATTTCTCGTCCTGATTTCTGCACAAAATCATGGTCAAACCATTGTGGAATGCATTGCGCCCGAACCACTGCTGATTAAAGTCCGCCTACTAAATCAGGGAATATTAACTTGTATTGGGTAATGACAAGTGAATGTATGACCCCGTTCTGCAACAGACTCGTCGGGCACCACATCACCACACCGGTCTTTCGCAGTTGGGCACCTTGGATGAAATTCACAACCGCTTGGTCGGTCAATGTTTGATGACACCTCTCCCTTCAGCTCGATCTGAGATCGAATCGCATCTGGATCAGGCTCGGGATTTGACGATAAGAGTGCTTGGGTATATGGATGATGTGGTTGCTGAAAAATCCCGCGCGACGATCCTTGCTCAATGAACCGACCTAAATACATGATTGCCATTCGGTCCGAAAAATGAAGTACTACATTAAGGTTGTGGGTAATAATCAGTATCGAAATACCGTGACGCTGCTGAAGCTCTAAGAGCAAATTCAATACTTCGCCTTGCACGGAAACATCTAGTCCAGCAGTTGGTTCATCCGCGATTAGAAGCTTGGGGGATAATGCCAATGCACGCGCAACTCCTACCCGACGCGCCTGACCGCCACTCAGTTGGTGTGGATAACGGTACAGAAATTCCTCGCCTAATCCCACCATCTGCAATAACCGAATTGCTTCTTCCTCAATGTTGATATTTTTAATTTTATGGATGCTAAAGGGTTCCGTAATCAGTCGCTTTACTGTTAAGCGTGGACTTAATGATCCTGCCGGATCCTGAAACATCATACTTATGTCTCGACGAATCGTCTTATAATTTTTTTTTGAAAGTCCACGTAATTCATGCCCTTCAAAGCAAATTGATCCTGCGTGTGCAGACTCTATTCCCATAATTGCCCGCGCTAAGGTCGACTTACCGGATCCTGATTCACCAACCAAGGCAAATGTTTCACCCTTTTTAATAGAAAACGAAACATCACATACCGCGTGAAGATAGGGTTCACGTTTCTCAATCGCTGCACGCCAAGGGGGAAGCATACGGTATCGTACGCTGACATTATCGACTTCGAGTAAGCTTGACACGATAAACCAATCAATAAAGGTGGCATGAAACAAAGTGACTGGGAGACACCTGCGTCCACATTGGAGACTCCGTCGCACACTGGTTAAGCGACCGATGACATCGTTCAGAGAAAATACAACCACCGGGTAAATTTCCGAGATCTGGAAGGTCCCCCGGAATGGTGGGAAACAACTTCTCTGTTGAGCGCACAATTCGCGCCGGATCACACTCTAGTAGTTTCTGCGCATAGGGATGGCGCACATCATGAAAAAGATCCCGAACCGGCCCCTGCTCAACAATCTCGCCTGCATACATCACCACGACATAGTCACAAAGATCCGCAACAACACCCAAGTGATGCGATACAAAAAGGATCGAACACTGATATTGACTCTGCAACTCTTTAAGCTCGCGAATTATTTGAACTTCAAGAGTTGCATCAAGTGCCGTTGTTGGTTCATCTGCTATTAAAAGGGTTGGCTGTTCGATCATAGTCATTGCGATCGCAATGCGTTGTCGCATTCCACCAGAAAACTGGTGTGGATAAGCTTTCATCCGAGCATCCGCATCCGGTATGCCCACTTGGGAAAGCGCCTCAATAGCTCGCTGTTTCTTTGTTTCTCGAGTTACCGAATCCCGATGCTGGACGTCAATTA
>CAJWOI010000155.1 GCA_913044255.1 uncultured Alphaproteobacteria bacterium | reverse complement strand
CACATAGGCGGCATCAGGCACAGGCCTTGGAGTTGATAGAGGACGGGTTAAATGTTGTTCCGCAGATTTCATGTAGACCATTGAACTTTGATTTTGATTTTAACGATCCGTTTGTATTTGAAATGCGGCCGCTGTTTGGAGCAACGATGAAGACCGATCGGGAGGGCCGAAGACGAATCTACGCTGAAACTGAATTTCGAGCAGCTTTCAAAAAAGATTCTGCACTTGGCGCTCGAAACGCGCTAGCTGGTTGGGCGGAAAGGGCAATCGTTTCGCACGCGCCTGGCCATAAGGCTAAGGAGGAACGACTTCTTGCGGAAGTTGCAGCAGAAGAGGGTGTGGATCCGATCGATCTGGCATTAGATCTCAGTCTTGAGTCCAATCTTGGTGCACGTTTCAGGTTTCCAGTAGTTAATTTTGAGGAGAATGAGGTCGAAGAGTTGATTCGAGATCCCAACATGTTGGTTGCGCTTTCGGACGCGGGGGCGCATGCGAGTCAGTTGTGCGATGCATGCTATACCACACATTTGCTGGGTCACTGGGTTCGGGAGAAAAATGTACTTGAGCTCGAACGGGCGATTCAGATGTTGACTTCCCGTCCGGCCGAAGTCTTTGGGATTTCGGATCGAGGCTTGTTGACGATTGGGCGGCCAGCCGACATCGTTTTATTGGATCCAGATACCGTCGGGGCAGGACCCTTACGGCGAGTCCATGATTTGCCTGGTGGAGGCGATCGACTCGTGGTGGATGCCTACGGCATCGATGCAGTTGTAGTGAATGGCACCATAATCCGGCAAAACGGTGAAGACATGCGGAATGGTAGCGCTCTTCCAGGGCGTTTGTTGCGAAATGGTATTGCCGCATGAAGGGAGAGAAGCTGTGAATATCTCGAGATTTCGAATAAGAAAACTTAACGGATCTATGGAGACGGAAGGTCAATTTTGGGAATCCCGACTTGCCCGGCCAATCGATATTTACCCAGAATACCGTGACGCGATGCCGGTTTGGGGAGGGCACCAAATAGCGGACGATAAATTTCAAATCTCCGCTGTTTTTCTGGAGATAGAGACAGAGGACGGGGCTGTCGGTATAGCAGGACCGACTACCGAGGCTGTCGCCTACATTATTGCTTCTCAGCTTCAGCCCATTCTTTTGGGGAAAGACCCCTTGGCGACCGAATTGCTTTGGGACCAAATGCATCGAGAGCTGGTACACGGCCGACAGGGAGAAGCCATGTGGGCGGTCAGTGTAGTGGATTGTGCATTGTGGGACCTCAAAGGACGTGTGTTTGACGTACCAGTGTATAGGTTGATCGGCGGACCCACGCGTGACCACGTTCCGTTGTATGCGAGTATGTTGGGTTATTCGGTTGAAGATTCCGGATTGGTAAAAGAGCGTGCCGTGGAGGCCCAAAGAGCAGGTTATCGTGCGCAGAAATGGTTCTTTCGGTATGGACCTATGAGCGGTCCTGAAGGTCTTCGCAGTAATGTGGAGTTGGTCAAAACTTTAAGGGAAACACTTGGGGAAGATGATGCAATCATGCTGGATTGCTGGCAAAGCATGGACGTTCCCTACGTTCTTGCATTGGCGGAGCGTATTGCAGAATATCGGCCGTTTTGGCTTGAAGAGTGCGTAATGCCGGATCGAATTGATAGCTATCGACGAATCAAGGACAAAATCAGTATTCCTTTGTCGGGCGCTGAGCACGAATACACTCGATGGGGTTTCAAGCGGTTTGTAGATGCAGGGGCTCTCGACATTCTTCAGCCAGACATCTACTGGTGTGGTGGCTTGTCAGAAACCTTAAAAATCGCTTCCTACGCAACTATCCATGACCTCATTACTATACCGCACGGTGGGTCCACACCGGCCTCGCTCCAATTCTCCTTGACCCAGTCACCTATTCATACGCCCTATCAAGAATATCTCGTGAAGTGGAACATGATCCTCCAGCATTTCTTGAAATACCCTACGACGCCTAAGGATGGAGTTCTGTCTGCATCTGACAAACCTGGAATGAACATGACGCTTGACCCAGACAAAATTGAGTCGGAAGAGGATATGTTTGCTTCGGACTCGCTTGCAAACACCCGGCTTCACTAATCCGTGTGTAATGCTCCCGCAATCTCAAGTTCTTGAATGTCTTTTTTATTCATGCCGAGCCAGTCGGTTAGGGTGTTTCGGTTGTCTTGACCTAGTGCGGGAACTGTAGTCCCTATGCCATAGTCGGCGTTACGAAACCGCAAGGGGGTGTTGGGGACTTTGAATGGACCCGCGGCATCCGATACTTCGATTACTGCACCGCGTGCTTGAACCTGTGGGCTCGCCACAGCTTCGCTGATTGTTTGGTATCGTCCGAATGGGCAACCGCTTGACCCAAGCACCGATTCACATTCGGCAGAAGAGTGCTGAATAGCCCAGCTTTCGATCGCACTCCACAGTTCATCCCAGTTCGCAATACGTTGAGCGGAGTTTGAGAACCTTTCATCAGCAATCCACTCCTCGTGGTCCAGCGCCCGGGCAAGGGCTTCAAAACCTTTTTGAGTCACCGGCATGACCAAAATGTAGCCGTCTTTCGTTTCAATTGGTGCGTAGAGAGGGACGATGGGACCTGGTTCCACAATCTGGGCTCTTTGGAATTCATAAGGCAATAAGCTTTGAATGCATTCAATCAGGGCGATGTCAATTCGTTCTCCTTGTCCCGTACGTTCGCGGCGGAAAAGTGCTGCGTTAATCGCAGACAATGCATGAAGGGAGCTAAGTACGTCAGCTGCCACAGGCCGGCCTCGGGCCGGTGCAGGAGAACCTTCCTGGTAATCTCTCATGGCGAGGTCAAAACCGCTTGTCGCGTGTATCACCGGTGCAAAGGCTGGGTCATGCGCTGCTGGACCTGTTTGCCCGTATCCTGAGATCGAGCAATAGATGAGATCGCGGCGTTGTTGGGAAAGGGTATCGTAATCGAGTCCGAAACGATCAATAACACCGGGGCGAAAATTCTCGACCAGTACATCGGCTTTCGCGGCCATTCGCGTTACGACCTCCAGTGCACGAGGTTTTTTTAAGTCAATTGCTAAACTCCGCTTTCCTAAATTTAGTTGCCCGAAATAAGTGCTATGCCCACTGCGCCTTGGAGACACTGCACGCAACAAATCCCCATGCGGTGGTTCAACTTTTACGACATCGGCTCCAAGATCTGCCATTAAACGGGTACAGTATGGACCGGCTACGAAAGCTGTGAAATCAAGCACACGAATTCCACGAAGCGGTGTGTTGTCTTGTTGCGGCATGGCTTTTTCTTTATCGCTGGGAACGGTGGACGCGGGAGACAAACCAAGATTGTTTTGGGCGAGTAATAACATAATGCTTAAGGCGGTACACGTCTCCAGGCAATTTGTGTCCATATTCTAAGCCTGTGTTTTCTGCGAACTATGCCGGGATAAAGGTTCCAATGAAAAAATTACCTATTGCGGTCAATACATATTCTTACATTTACACTTTCAGAGCATTGGAGAGTATTCGCCACTTATCGGAACTGGGGTTCAGACGTTTCGAGTTATTGTTCAACGCCGGGCATATCTGGGTGCCCGATCTTGAGCCTTCTTTGCGTAAATCTTTCCCAACACATTTACTTAACGAGGGCGCCGAGATTGTTTCGTTTAATTTGCCCATCATGGACCATAATTTGACGAGCCCCAATCCGGACGTACGTCTTTTCACACACGCACGATTTGTGGAACTGATTGAGCTGGCAGGTGCTTGGTCGGTGCCATACGTCGTGTTGGTGCCAGGCAAAATATCGCCGCTTTTGCCGGCCCCCGAGAGTTCACTGCTTGGTTGGTTTATCGACGGCGTTGGGGCGTTGGCAGAAGTCGCCCTACAATATGGTACAAAAATATTAATCGAGAATGTGCCGGCTACGTTTGTTCCTCTTGCTGGTGATTTAGCAAAGGCTTTGGAAGGCCTTAATGATAATCAAGTGGGTGTCGTTTACGATGTTGCCAATGGATTTTTTGCTGGTGAGGATCCTGCTACCGGTTTAAAAACGCTGGGCAATCGGATTGAGCTGGTTCATTTGTCGGATACCGGCAGAAATCAGTGGCGTCATGATCCGATTGGTACGGGAGAAGTTGATTTCAGATCCGTGGCCGAAGCAATTCGTTCTATCGGGTTCTCGGGGCAGTCTGTTATGGAGATAATTTCCGCCAATCCGGATCATGATTTGCCAGAAAGCCGCGGGCTTTTGGCACAGTGGGGATGGCAAGAAAGCGGCGAAGAATGAACGAGGGAAGGGCGCTTGTGGTTGGTGCTACCGGAATGGTGGGGACCCGTTTGGTGGAACATTTGGCTTCAAACGCGTGGCCCGTACTCGGACTTTGTCGGAGGCCGCCAAATAACTCTGGTCTAGTCAACTATGTAGGGGCAGATCTACTCAATATCGACGAGTGCAACAACATGTTGAGTGACGTAAAGGACGTGAGTCATATCTTTTATGCGGCTCGGGCAAAGCATGGCGAGGGTGGGATTGAGCCGGTTGAAGAAAATTTGAAGATGCTCCAAAACGTTGTGGATGTAGTATGCAACGTTTCCCCTGTTCTTCGGCACGTCCACTTAGTGCATGGTGCCAAATATTATGGGGCGCACTTGGGGCGTTATAAAACTCCTGCCAAGGAGGAAGATCCTCGCCATCCTTCACCAAATTTTTATTACGACCAACAGGATTTTGTTACTCAACATGCCGGCCGTTGGGATTGGTCAATTTCTAGGCCGGCCCTGGTATATGATTTTACACCCGGTCGCTCTCGAAACCCTATCTCAGTGATCGCGGCGTATGCGCAAATTTCACGGGCGTTGGGTTTGCCCCTTGATTATCCTGGTTCCCAGGCTAGTTATAGGGCTTTGATAGAGGGTGTTGCCGCCAGTCATCTAGCGACAGCTGCGGTTTGGATTGCTACCACAGACGCCTGTGCCAATCAGGCTTATAATGTTACCAACGGCGATTGTTTTCGATGGAAAGATATTTGGCCTAAAATAGCCGCATATTTTGGGCTGCCGACTGGTAGACCTCGTTCCTTATCTTTGGCAAAGACAATGTCGGGCAAAGGATCAGTTTGGGAGGATATTGTACGTCGATACAATTTGGTAAAAACTGATTTGGGCGATCTTGCGTTGTGGTCTTTTGCTGATTTTCTGTTTGGGTCTGATTGGGATTTGTGCAGCAGTACAACCAAGTTGCGGCAGGCTGGTTTCACGGATATGGTGGACACAGAAGCCATGATCTTCAAATTATTTGATTTTTATCGTTCCAAAAAGATTATTGCGTAAATTCCCATCATTGAATAATTGGTTGGCGAATTAAACTCAGTTGTTAAGGATTTTTCTGGGCATCGTTTATGTGCGTAATTCGAACATTCTGCAGCGTGCTCTTTATTTTTGTGGCACAAGTGTGGCCAGCGTCTGTCTCTGTCGCGAGTTGGTTGGCCGGTAGCGATGGTGAAGGAGATTTTGGTCCACTTGACTACCGGCTTAGTACTAGAAGTGTCATAAATGCGACTTTTCCGGATGCTGACGAGATTTCGTTGGCATCCGGTGTGCCGCCTGTTGCGACTGTCTACCGCGACGGAAATTTGATCGGTTATCTCTTTTCTACTTTTGAAACGATTGATGCACGTGGCTATGCAGGGGAGCCCTTCGATGTTGTGGCGGGTCTTGATTTGGAGGGCAAGGTCACGGGCGCAAGTTTGCTGTCGCACAACGAACCGATCGTTAAATCCCAGAGAGCGCTGGAATGGGGACTACAGAATTATTTTGGCACGCTCCACAATCTTAATATTCTTCGTCCGGTTCAAAATATTGGCGAGGGACGCCTTGGTGGTCGAGCAGTTGATAGCGTAAGTGGTGCAACGATAAGCGCAACGTTAATGTACAGTGCAATCATAACGGGAGCGCGGAGGGTCGCTCGTGAGCATGGACTGATAGGGGATGTCAAAGAGGAGAAAATAGCTCTTGATCTCGATACCTATGGGAAATCGAGTTGGCCTTCCCTTCGATCCTCCAGTTCCATCCAATGCCGAGAATTAAATCCGAACAATTTGGTCGGCGTGCCCAATGAAATTTGCATTTCGCTGGCTACACCCGCCGGTATTGGTCGTAATCTTTTTGGGGATAAATGGTACGGTTACCACTTGTCACAGATTGAATATGGGGTCCAATTAGTTTGGATTGGCAGCAGAGGGGCAAATTCGTGGAAGCGCGCCCTTGGTGATAAAATTGTCGGAGATTCAGATTTTTCTGGATCCAAAAAAGCCTTTCAATTTTCACAACTTGATCCGGATGTGATGTTGGAGAAAGCTGTTGATAAATCAGCAGAAGTGACAACCGTGACTGCTCCAATAGCCCCCGTTATCACGGGTCCCAGCATTGTTTTAAAACAGGATAAATTTACGTTGCCCCTCGGCGTTGACGACCTTATTCCGCCCACCGCAGTGCGTGCGGTGGACGCGCCCATGTTTGATAGCTTGGGTTTGATCAAGGTCAGTGGAGGCACTCAATTTCAGCCGTATTTGCCTTGGCACTTGGAACTTGATTTCGTAGGC
>CAJWOI010000154.1 GCA_913044255.1 uncultured Alphaproteobacteria bacterium | reverse complement strand
TTGCCCACGCACCGCAAGGAACATGCACCGAAACAAACCTCCCCTGATAGGCCAATGCGGTAGCCAGTTCATCAAGCCCAGGCAATCGAGCGCCCATTGACGCTGAAGCCAATGACTAACAATGCTCATGATTCCTCAATATTCCCGAACCGACGCGGCCCAAATCCATTGAAATTGGTGCTTAGTCCGTTGCTATAAGCTCCCAAAAGCCAGAATTCAATCCAATCCCCCTCGCGTACGTTGCCTGGCAAAGAAACTGCCTGCGGCAATTGATCATTAGAGCCGCATGTTGGACCGAAAATCGTAAACGCTTTTGAACCCTTCCCGATCAAGCCATCAGTCTTAATTAGACGGGCGAGTAATTCGAATAGATTGAAGCTACTTTCCGCAAAACTACAAAAAATACCATCGTTAATATACAGCCGGTCATCTCTTCTTAGATACAATTTGGTCACAACAGACATGCCATCTGCCACTATTGCATGACCAGGCTCACACATCAGCATCGTTTCCTGGCCAAGAGGGAGCGACGAGGCGCCCTCAACAATTGTTCTTATATACTCGGCGAGCGGAGGTGCGGACATAATAGGGTAGAACTACTGCAACGCGCATGAACCAGCTTTACCTCTTCTAATGAAGCCACGTCAAAATCCTTGATGCCCCCCGTACAACATGCATCAAGTACCAAAGGGTGAGGGTTACACTTGACCGCATAGAGCACCTTTCCCGGGAAAGTTCTTGCAAAAAAACGGGCGTTGTTCTTAATCCGCTCCTGTCTCAGGCAACATATGGGAGTTTCATGCCTACAACTAGCTAGCATGGCGTCGACCGAAAGAAAGGAATTACTTTCAATATTTTCCTTAACAAATATTACTCTCCAACCAAACTTGCATGGCCGCGTAGCTTGGGCTATGGCACATTGGAGGCGCTGAGCATAGCGTAAGGATTACGACAATGACTGATACACCATCAAGTAGTGCGGAACGGCCTGAAACCCCCATTAAACCATCACCGGGACCTCTGTCGGATATCACAGTGCTGGACCTGACACGAGTCCTGGCCGGCCCTTACTGTACGATGATCTTAAACGACTTAGGTGCAAGAATTATTAAAGTTGAGCCACCTGGAGGGGATGATTCACGTGGCTACGGTCCGTGGGTGGACGAAAATTCTGCTTACTTCATGTCACTCAACAGAGGGAAAGAAAGTATTGTCCTAGACCTGAAAGATGATAAGGACCGGAAAGTTTTTGAAAAACTACTCTCAGAAACAGATGTATTGGTCGAAAACTTTCGACCAGGAACTATGAAGAAACTAGGTTACGATTGGGAGAGAGTACACGCCCGACATCCTGAACTGATTTATGCTGCATGCTCGGGTTTTGGTCAAACTGGCCCTGATGCTGGGCGTCCTGCCTACGACATGGTTGTACAAGGGATGGGTGGTTTAATGAGTCTTACCGGACACGAGGGTGGACCACCGACCCGTGTCGGAACTGCAATTGGAGATATTACAGCCGGGTTGTTTACTGCGATTGCAGTCAATGCTGCGTTATTTGACCGCGCAAAGACAGGTGCCGGGCAATTTATCGATATTTCAATGCTGGATTGCCAGATTGCTATCCTTGAAAATGCCGTTGCGCGCTATTTCGCAACTGGCGTAAGCCCAGGACCTTCGGCAGCACGTCACCCATCAATCGCCCCCTTTGAATGCTACGAAAGCAGGAATGGCCATATCGTGCTTGCGGCCGGCAACGATGCACTTTTCATGAAACTATGTGAAACGCTTGGAATCCCCGAATTAGCCAGCAACTCACTTTTCATCACAAATCGCCTGCGCATGGAAAATGTTTTGGAACTTAAGCGGGTCTTGGAAGCCATACTTAGGACTAACGACAGGGATTATTGGCTTCAGAGGTTAGAAGCGGCCGGGGTCCCTTGTGGGCCACTCAACTCGGTGGCAGATGCGGTAGAGAATCCCCAGATAAAAGCCCGCAATATGGTGGTTCACATCGACGACGAGCAAGCCGGAAATCTAAAGATTGCCGGGAATCCGATAAAGCTCAACCGGTATCCGGATCCTGAATCTCGCCCTCCTGCCCCGACCTTAAATCAACACCGCAGTTTTATTGAGAAACCATCTTAATTTTACACGATAAATTTTTTTTAAATGTGGAAATTTATCAAAATATTAATTGTTTTCGGAGCTCTAATTTGCGTATTGGGATTAGCTGGAATTCTCTGGTTAAGAACATCGCTGCCAGTAACAAATGGGCTCATAACGGTTGAAGGGCTTACCGCTCCAGTTAGCATTACGAGAGACAAGAATGGAATCCCCCATATAAATGGAGCCTCCCAGTCGGATGTGTATTTCGGTCTAGGATTCGTCCATGCGCAGGACCGTCTATGGCAAATGGAGATCGCGCGCCGGGCCGGAGCCGGTCGACTCTCGGAGATTTTTGGTGAACGAACCTTAAGTGCAGATAAATATCTTCGAGGTCTCGGCTTTTACCATGCCGCTAAAACTAGCCTAAATCATTACGACAAAGGCAATAGAGGTCTAATTGAGGCTTATTCAAATGGTATCAACGCCTATTTAATGAGTCGAAAAGGTTCTTTGCCAATCGAGTTTTTAGTTTTTCGACACCAACCAGAGTTGTGGACAGCGGCTGACGCAGTAGTATCAGCAAAAATGATGTCACAAAAACTTGGCGCCAATGCCCACAGTGAATTACTACGCCATCGCTTGGGACGGGAGTTAACCCCCAGGGAGCTGGAGGAATTATGGCCTCCATACCCTACCGATTCCTATCAACCACTAACTGATTATGGATTTCTAACAGGCTCACACGCATTAGTTGAGACTGTACTACGAACTTTTCCATCCGCCTCGGTTGGAAAGGTGGGATCTAACAATTGGGTGGTAGACGGACGCCACACCGAAACCGGCAAGCCACTACTTGCAAATGATCCTCATTTGGAGCTGAGTGCGCCCTCCCCTTGGTACCTTGCTCATCTGTCTTCTACGAATATGAATGTCGCGGGCGCTACTTTGCCTGGAATCCCCGTCATAATTGTTGGACGCAACGAATTCATTGCATGGGGCATCACAAACACTGGCCCCGATGTCCAAGATTTTTTCATCGAAAAACTCGTTGAAAACGATCCATCTCGATACATCACTCCATTCGGTTCCTCCGTTTTTACAAAACGTACAGAGGTTATCCGCGTACAAGGCTCCCCAGACGTCACGTTGGAAGTGCGAGAGACACGCCACGGGCCAGTCATATCGGATTCTAGCAAAACCCACGAAAATGCTATCGGCGATGGCGAAGTCTTAGCGCTCTCCTGGACAGCTTTGTCTCCCGACGATACCACGTTGCAGGCTGGGTTTCGTCTTGCCAACGCACAATCCTGGACAGATATGAAAGGAGCCTTAAAAGATTTCGTTGCGCCTCAACAAAATTTTGTGTCAGCCCATATCAATGGAGAAATCAATTTTATCGCCCCTGGGAGAATTCCTATCCGACGGAATAGTGACGGCTGGCTACCCTCACCGGGTTGGACCGGAGATGGGGATTGGATCGCAACAATTCCTTTTGATGAATTACCACAAAAAAATAACCCAGACGAAGGGGTAATTATCACGGCAAACCAAAAAATAATTGCGGATGGCTATCGACACTTCATTACCCGTGATTGGTCTATGCCATATCGCTCTCGTAGGATAAGAGATTTACTTGCAGACACATCGAACCATACCATTGCTGGTTACAAAATGATTCAGACCGATATCCAATCTATGATGGCAAGGCATTTCTTACCTTTGATGCTCTCTGTTGCCCCAGATGAAAGAACAAAGGAAATCCATGATCACCTTTCCAATTGGGACGGTTCGATGGACAAGAACTTAATTGAACCGTTAATCTTTCATACCTGGTACCGGGAACTCACACGATTTTTATATGCAGACGAGCTTGGAGATAAGTTTGATGCTGCCTGGAGTCGGCGACCTAACTTTGTGTATCGCTCGTTAACTGGAGAAAATGACTGGTGCGACAACATAAACACCCCTCCTGTTGAATCTTGCAACGAACAAATCATTGCCTCGCGAAACTCAGCCCTATCATGGTTAGAAAAAAAATATGGCAAGGATCCTAGTTCGTGGAAATGGGGAGTGGCTCACAAGGCTCGGCACCGGCATCAAGCCTTTTCGAATATCCCTTTGCTCGGACGTTTTTTTGACATTGTTCGCCAACACGACGGTGGTCCTTACACGGTCATGCAAGCCAATACCACTATTTCTGACAAAGAATTTCCATTCGAGGAAAATCATGGCGCAGCTCTCCGCGTAATTTTTGATCTTGCTGACCCAAACGCTAGCCACGCAATTATAAGTACGGGACAATCTGGCAACGTTCTCTCAAGGCACTACGACGATTTGGCGGATCTATGGTCAAACGGGGAATGGATACTGCTTCCAATGACAAAAGACGCTGTAGACGCAGCGGCCCAGCGCCGATTAGTACTTACGTCTCCAGAATAATAAGGCTGAACCTAGTCCCTAATTCGCGCGTGAACGTAAAATTTTACATTTGAGACAAAACCGTACTACCTGCGACACAACCGATAACAACGACCCAAGTGGGAATCATTTGGGACTGAATTGCAAAAAAAGCACTTAACGCTAGAACCCCATCAATCCAGTCGTGTATTGCGTTGCTCCAGATTGGATGATACAGCGCCGCTGCGAGAATACCGACCACGGCAGCGTTTACATCAGCAAACATTGAAGAGACCATTTGATTGTTTTTGAATTGATTCCAGAATGGAAGCAGTCCCCAGATCAACAACAAGCCGGGTAAAAACAAACCTATCAAGCAAATGACTCCTCCTATTACACCGTTGGGCACAGGCGCCATTACAGTTCCTAGATAACCGGCAAACGCAAACATGGGGCCAGGAAGAGCTTGCATAATTCCGTAACCCGCGAAAAAAGCATCCTGGTCCAGCCATTTTGTCGGTACAAACTCACTTTCTAGGAGAGGCAACACAACATGTCCGCCGCCAAAAACAAGCGAACCCGAACGAAATAGACTATCAAACACACCAACAATAGTTGGTACTGTTGGAACCAAAGCCACAATTGGTAAAAGGACGAAAAGGACTGCCAGAAAAAATAAATTTCCTATCGCAAATGACCGAGACATTACGACAAAAGAACTTACGTCCTCTGAATAAGGTAACGGTCGTCGCCACACCAAGCCAATTACTGCCGCCACTGCAATGGCAATAATGTTTCCGGAACTAACCGAAATTAATAATAAACTCAAAAAAACCATAAATGCGATTGTTCGGGCTCGAAAGTCAGGGCAAAGACCAGGCGCCATTTGAACCACTGCGCGTAGCACAACGGCGGCTACCGCAATCTTTAGACCCTGGATCCAATTAAAGTCTCCTATAATATCGTATTTCAGAAATCCCAAGCCAAACCCAATCATTAAGAGCGAGGCTGGTAGAGAAAAACCTACGAGTGCGGCAATTCCACCAAAGGGTCCTCGGCACAAAGTACCAATCGCGACTGCTAGTTGTGTCGAACCCGGACCAGGAAGGAACTGGCAAAGTCCCAATAACTCAGAAAAATTACGGTCCGTTAACCATTGACGTTGCGAAACAAAAATTTCACGGAAATATCCGATGTGTGCCGCTGGCCCCCCAAAGGCCGTAAAACCAACCAACAGGAACGTAAAAAAAATGTCCTTAAGAGAGCGGCTACCGTGTTTAGCTCTACTTTTGTTCATGAGAGTAGCGTAAATAAGGGAGCCGGGTGAAATCCATACTTAATTTGAGGGCAACTTTGCACGTTTCTACCCATCACAAAAATAATTTTCTCAACAACGGGATTTCCGAGAAAATATCTTTCTATTTTTTCTAATCTAGTAATTACCATTTTTGAATCCTGAAAATCATCTCGTGAGGTAATCGCGATGTCGTTAACCAAGTTACAAATCTTCAGTTTGCGCGATCAAACGAGATGGGTACAATAACACTTCTCCACGGCTTAGCGTGAAATCGGCACAGACTCTTTAGTTTTTTGGGCCTGATGACCTGGCTTCGATGTACACATGCCGCGCATCAACTTCACGCACGAGGTTTACACTGCCAAGGGTTTAAGTATCGTAGCGCGAATGAATACAGAGAAAAGTAACCCGTCCCCCATAACCAAAGGGCCGTACCGAGAACTTTTTAACAGGACTTAGTGAGAAAATATTGTGGGAATAGAAGTTTTTGATCTGCAAATGTGGATCACGCTAGCGTTGGTGTTAATTACAATAGCTGCCTTCGCGCTTGAGCGCTTGCCGCTTGAGGTAACTTCTGCGTCGCTGATAGCTATCCTTATGATTGTCTTTCATTTTCTTCCAATCATCGATGGAAATGGAGAAAATCAACTAAATCCCGCGAGGATTCTGAGCGGATTCGCAAATCCAGGCTTAATCACTGTTATGGCGCTACTCGTGGTCGGAGAAGCGATGGTACGAACTGGTGCTCTAGAGGGTGTAGCAACAACCTTGCACCGCCTCAGCGGAGGAAATGCTTTCCGTGGTTTAATTATCAGCCTAATACCTGTAGCCGTAGTATCAA
>CAJWOI010000153.1 GCA_913044255.1 uncultured Alphaproteobacteria bacterium | reverse complement strand
CGAACCTCATGCTGACTTTTGCCGCAAAAAGAACAGTAAAGGGTATTTTTTGACTCGCTGCCGCTTGATTTAGTCATCTCGACCCCGCCCAGTTAGCTGGCAAGTCACGATATAGCCGCAAGACCTAATTCAACATCGTAGACCGCTTTATCGAAAAAGCTCAAGAACAGAATATCCTTGAAACCTCCAACGTTCATAATTTATTTACCTGTTGAGAACTAAAATAGAAACCCCATTTATACTTGCTGGCGTCTACTCCTCACCCTCGGACTTCGGTCGGCTAGTTACAACTTCGTCAATTAAACCAAAGTCTTTCGCCTCTTCAGGGGTCAAGAATTTGTCACGGTCCATCGCATCCTCAATTTTTTTCAGCGACTGCTTCGTATGCCGAACATAAATATCATTCAACCGAGCACGAAGAGCTAATATCTCCCTGGCATGGATTTCAACATCCGTCGCTTGGCCAGAAAAACCCCCGGAAGGCTGATGAATCATGATCCTAGAATTGGGAACCGAATAACGATGCCCCTCCGCCCCGGCAGCAAGAAGCAAGGAACCCATGGATGCAGCTTGCCCAATACATAGTGTCGACACACGTGGACTTATGTATTGAATTGTGTCGTAGACCGCCAATCCTGATGAAACAACCCCGCCCGGTGAGTTAATATAAAATGAAATATTTTTGGTAGGGTTTTCGGCCTCAAGATATAAAAACTGCGCCGTGATCACCGAAGCCACGTGATCATCCACAGGGCCGGTAAGAAAGACAATCCGCTCCTTAAGAAGACGCGAATAAATATCATACGCACGCTCCCCACGGTTGGTTTGTTCAACCACCATGGGAACTAACGCATTCATGTAGGTATTGTTAGTTCGGTCCATTAATCCCTCGATCTTAAATCAATCTCTTTTGCTTTTAATGCCAGACTTGTTTCTACCCCCGCCGATTTTTCCGGTTTTTATTTTGCCCGAGACCCCCTTTGAACCTTGCTTTGAGTTCTCAATATCCTTTTCATTTAGCGAAGATAAGCCAATTGATTGTCTCTCTTCAGGATTTTGATAGAGATCTTCCAGAGATACCTGCGCTTCAGAAACATTGGACATCTCAATGATAAAATCGATCACCTTATCCTCAAAGATTGGAGCATGAATTCCACTAATCGCCTCCGGATGACCCTTAAAATAATCTAGTACTTCCTGCTCCTTTCCGGGATAACGCCGGGCTTGGTCCATAACAGCCTGGTTAAGTTCATCTTGCGGCACTACAACATTATTTTGCCGACCTATTTCGGACAGTAGAAGTGCAAGTCGCACCCGCCGAGTGGCAATTGCACGGTACTCCACTCGTGCTTCCTCCTCCGTTTGCTTTTCATTTTCCCAGGAAGTACCCGCACGCTGCATGTCCTGTTCAATTTGCAACCATATTCCTTCAAACTCTTGATCAACCATGCCCTGCGGAACCTCAAAGTCATGACTTTCCGCAAAGGTATCCAGCACATCACGCTTCAGTC
Source organism: uncultured Alphaproteobacteria bacterium (assembly GCA_913044255.1). GTDB lineage: Bacteria > Pseudomonadota > Alphaproteobacteria > UBA7887 > UBA7887. Next base: position 5,132 of record CAJWOI010000153.1, on the reverse strand, counting down.
TGGTGCGTGATTGCGAAGTGTAGCCGCGCTCCAACTCCCCCCGGGTTGCCTCTTTCAGCGCAGCTAAATCCTTAAGCCCAAGGCCTTTCGCAAGCTCATCATTGATCGTTACATCTTCCGGCTCAAGGTGCTTTTTGATCGCTACCTCAAACACTGCTTCCTTGCCTTGCACCAATGGATCAGGGTAGCTATCGGGCAAAATTACATTTACCGAATGTTCCTCCCCCTCTTTGGCACCGACTAATTGCTCGTCAAACCCAGGAAGAAAACTATTGGCGCCTAGACCAAGATTAAAGTTCTCCCCACGCGCGTTCTTTAACGATTCCCCGTCGACGGTTGCACTGAAATCAATCACGAGCACCTCGCCAATTTTTGACTTTCGCTTACGTTTGACCTCAGAGAATGCGCGGTTGCGTTCCGCCAACCGCCCGACTGCCGACTCGACTTCTTCCTCCGTGGTCTCCACCTTCATACGGGTAAGTTTAAGAGCCTTTAGATCCGGTGCCTCGATTTCTGGGAGTATTTCCACCTTCATTACATATTCCAGGTCGTGATCCTCTTCAAACGACTTTATCTCTATCTGCGGTTGAAGCGCTGGGCGCACGCCTTCATCTTTAAGAGCTTGCTGGGATGTCTCACCAACCACTTTTTCTAACACTTCCCCCATAACAGTACTGACGTACCGTTGACGCAAAATTGAAATAGGAACTCTACCAGGTCGAAATCCATTGATACGAATTGTTTGTTGGAGCTCCTTTAGTCGATTGCTTATCCTGTCACCTACCTCGGCCGCAGACACGACTATCGCGTATTCATGATTGAGGCCATCAACGTTTGTTTGGGTAAGTTGCATGATTGATTAAACCTGCCTTATCACATCCACCAAAATTACGGCCAACTTCGTTGAGTAAAATTCCACAAAAGTATACATCACGCGTGCCCTCAACATAACCTTTTTGAGGAAATTTCTATGACACTCCACACAATTACTAAAGATTCATATACCAAAAAATTAAGGAATATATGCCTGCATCGCGGCGTTCTAACATATGCACAGCGTCTCGCAAGTCTCTTGTGACGTGCAAATCCACGTAAGATCCAGACTTACTTGCCCACCAACCAACTTGGTACGCAACCGAAGAATAGAAAAACGATACGAGAGTTATGGGTACTACACACGAAAGTTTGTCCTCTCGTGTAAACTATCATACTTTCTTCAATGCTTGCGGGCGTGGCGGAACTGGTAGACGCGCTAGGTTTAGGTCCTAGTGGCCGCAAGGCCGTGGGGGTTCGAGTCCCTTCGCCCGCACCACTACACCAAAATAACACGAGCGGAACCCAGTAGTTATAGATAGGAACCCAGTAGTTATAGATAGTATGGCATAATATTTTGATGCCATGCATCTCAAGCCGGTTTTCCGACAACCCTGGATCGCCTACCTTAACTCCCGGTTAATATCCAAAAATACGGGAAATCCGCGTAAAATCTCCTGAACTAACGGGCCGTCCGGCCCACACCAGTTGTCCCTCGCTAACACATTAAAAGACTCCACAGCCACTACGCCGCTCTATATACCGGTGTTTCTTCAACAAAACCGCGCAAACACGCTCGAGCCACAGCATCCAAGATCGCTTCAGTATCCAGACCATAATGCCTGTACAAATCATGTATATCGCCGGATTGCCCAAAGGTCTCCACCCCTAACGGATAGACTCGATGCCCACTAACTGCACCTAGCCAAGACAAAGTAGCTGGATGACCATCAATCACCGTTACGATTGCTGCGTCCGGCGATAAACGCTGGAGAATTTGCTCGATTTCCGCAAGCCTCGTTGTTCTTTCTGAGCGTCGCGCTCTCTTTGCGTCGAGCCAATCCGAGTGAAGCCGATCCGGAGAGGTAACAGATAGCAAACCAAGCCCCGGTATTTCGTCACTCAGTTCATCGCATGCTGCCTTTACTTCGGGCGCAACCGCCCCACAACAAATGATTGCGAGCTCTGTTCCAGGGGCCGGAATTTTACTCCAGTATGCCCCAGCAATTATTTGCCTCAATAAATGGTTATCTATGTCACGCACCGGCTGATCAATCGGGCGTGTCGATAGTCGAAGATATATAGATCCTCCCTCGGGCAACTGCATATGCTCTAAACCCCAACGCATAATAACTGCCAGCTCATCCACATAAGCTGGTTCAAAATAAGTCAGACCAGGTTGCCCAATTCCTATCAGCGGCGTACTCACGGATTGATGGGCGCCTCCTTCAGGAGCTAGTGTGATTCCTGAAGGAGTCGCAACCAACATGAACCGTGCATCCTGGTAACAGGCGTAATTAAGTGCGTCCAAACCACGTGCCACAAACGGATCGTAGAGGGTTCCAATGGGCAAAAGGCGAGCGCCAAACCACTCGCTCGATAGACCTAGTGCAGCCAACATCAAGAACAAATTGTTCTCTGCTATTCCGAGTTCTATATGCTGGCCGTTAGGCGACATTACCCATTTTTGGGCGGACGACACGTCTTCGCTGCGAAAAACGTCTGGTCGATCGCTGCGGTCAAAAATTTGGCGTCTATTTACCCACGGCCCCAAGTTCGTTGAAACGGTAACGTCGGGTGAAGCCGTCACAATACGCTTTGCCAACCCGCTGTCGCCTCGCCCAAGTTCGTTCAATAAACGACCGAATGCCTCCTGAGTAGAACCGCTTTTAACATTCGGACACTCAAGGTCAGCGGGAACGCTAACCACAGCTGACTTGAAGCGCCGCTGGACGTCCGACGAGAACGGCACGTTATCAATAAAATTCTGAATCTGCTTGCCCGGTATCTTGAGTCCCGAGAAATGCTCCCATTCCTCTCCATCCGCAATGCCATTTGCTGCTTTAAACTCATTCATTTGGTTAAGACTCATCAATCCGGCATGATTATCTTTATGGCCTGCTAAAGGAAGACCATATCCCTTGATGGTATATGCAATGATACAAGCAGGAGCATCGCTCTGTGCTGCTCGATCATAGGAATCGAGCACAGTCTCCATGTCATGTCCCGCGAGATTCGTCATAAGCGCCTGGAGTCCGTCATCATCATAATCGTCCAGGAGTGAACGAACGCCGCTCGTCTCACCCAAATCTGTTGTGAGGTGCTTACGCCAAGCGGCCCCACCCTTGAAGGTGAGAGCTGAGTACAGTTGGTTTGGGCACGAATCAATCCAGTCGATTAAGGCGTTGCCGCCCGAACACTCCGAAGCGGCCTGTAGGAGTCGGCCGTATTTAATGGTTTGGACGTCCCAGTCCATCGACCTAAACAAACCGTCTAAACGATGAAAAACTGGATCTGTTACAACGCTATCTAGACTCTGACGATTATAATCGATTATCCACCAAACATTGCGAACGTCGTGTTTCCAACCTTCAAACATTGCTTCGAACACATTCCCTTCATCCAGCTCAGCATCCCCAAAAAGAGCGATCATACGGCCTTCTTCGCGGGTCTCAGGACCAAAACCTTGCAGCCGAACATAATCCTGGACCAGCGAGGCAAAAATGGTCAAAGCACCTCCTAACCCCACCGAACCCGTAGAGATATCCACGTCCGCCACATCTTTCGTGCGAGACGGGTATGACTGGGCACCACCAAAGCCTCGGAAGAGAGCCATATTCTCCTTGTCCTGCCGTCCAAGCAAATATTGAATTGCGTGGAATACCGGGCTGGCATGGGGTTTAACCGCTACCCGATCAAGAGGCCTCAGAGCATGAAAATACAAAGCTGTCATCAAGGTAACAACAGACGCACAGGATGCCTGATGCCCTCCAACCTTTAACCCATCGCGCTCAGGACGAAAATGATTTGCCCCATGGATCATCCAAGACGAAAGCCACATGACTTTTTTCTCAAGCTCTCGAAGCATGGGGAGAACATTATCAGGAATGACCAATTGGGTATCAGGATCGTGCCTTGTATTGCCTGACGTGTCGGCGAGAGGTGTAGTCTTTTTCATCGTCTCAACTTCTGGAATTTTCTATGTCCGGAATGGCGGGAAAATTGATAAATTCGTGTTCTAAAAACCATACCAAATATGAGAACATTTAATATTGCGAACATGCTATAAGGAACCCGTATGTACGCTATAATTGCACTAATAAACTGATAAATTAGCTATAAAATGTCTTTAAATGAACTAGATCATATTGATCGGCACATCCTAAATGCGCTCCAAAACAATGCACGAATCTCTAATGTTGAGTTGGCTCGCATGGTCGGACTATCCCCATCCCCATGTTTACGGAGAGTTAAGGCCCTAGAGGAATCCGGCGCGATCCAACGATACGTTACCTTGCTCGATCAAGGGGCGGTTGGGTTCCCGGTGAGCGTATTTGTTAACGTCACTTTGGAGCGTCAAGTTGAAACGGCGTTGGAGCAATTCGAGGCCGCTATTAAAAAACGGCCTGAGGTAGTTGAGTGCTATTTGATGACCGGCGATGCGGATTATTTACTCCGGGTCGTCACGAGTGACCTTGCGAACTACGAGCGTTTCCTGGTCGACCACCTAACTCGCATTCCCGGCGTCAGCAGCATAAAATCGAGTTTCTCTTTGAAACAAGTTTCCTATCGCACCGCTTTGCCCTTAAAATAAATAAATTACGTGACACGTAAAAGCGCAAATGCGCCCAGCCTGTTCAATTGGTAATTCGCGACCGTTGCCGTTCGTGAAGATTCTGGGTCTCGTCGCTGAGCAATGACAACAGTATTTGATCTTGCTCTAGGTACGCCGTATTCGGAGACTGAAAATAGCGATTCACTGATTCCTTCACCATCTGTTGGGCAGTCCGTGGTTTTCCCTTAATTTCGTCGGCCATACGCAGTGCAACAGTCATGGGGTCATCGCTGACCTCCTCACACAGGCCCCATTCTAAAGCCAGATTTGCATTTATTTTGCGACTAAGTGCCCCCATCAGTTTAGCGCGTGCAGGGCCTATCAAGTCACCAAGTCGAGGCAAAGTATTCCAACTATATGTGAGACCAAGTTCCACTTCGGGTGCATAAAAATATGCGCCCTGTCTCAAAATTCTAAAGTCGCAAGTAACTGCAAGCGAAGTACCTCCCCCTATTGCAGGCCCGTTGACCACCGCAATTGTTAG
>CAJWOI010000152.1 GCA_913044255.1 uncultured Alphaproteobacteria bacterium | reverse complement strand
GAACATAAAACTCCGTCACTACTCCTTCTCAAACCCTTGACTCTTAAACTTCAGCGTTCGGCTGTTCTCGGTGACTGTTCGCACAACGCTATCTGGTGCTCCGGAAGGAATGTCAGCCTCTACTTCCAGCGTCACCTTGACCTTAGCCCCAACCAAACCCGAAAGATGCGAGACCACTTCCTCGCCGACTTGGCCAGCATCACGCCCAATACGGGTTGCATCAAGTTCGACCGTACCGTGAAATCGCTTCGGTTTGGCTGCCTCTGGTGGCTCTGGTTTTGATGGGGGGACAGGTTTCCCAGGTTCACCGGTCGGTTGAGTACCTTCAGCGGCTAATTGCTTTTGCGCTACAGAAGCAATGACAAGCAATCTCGGTGAATCTCCGTCAATAGATGAAATGATTTTTCCTCCGCACAAGCCAAGGTATCGAGACTCTTGTTCGTCATAGCTATCGGCAAAGCCGAATGAATCCTGCCCCCAGCTTGTTAAATTACAACCCTCGGCAATAGAATTGATCAAAACCTGGGAATCCGTTAATCGCGGCAAATAAAGGTAACGTGCGAAGTCTTCTACGAGTTGATTTATTGCAACATGATCACCACGCCATAGCGGCACATGATCAAGTTCCATCCGCAACCGAGTGGGAGCGAACCCAGCGATTAAGAGCTCATCCTTGCGAAGCTTCTTGCTTGCCCGCACTGCAAGTGGATCCTGTCCTGAAAGCTTGAGAGCCTGCCATTCAATTTCCGCCTGCGGTGCCGTTTGCACAGGAACCAACAGCCACTGGTACGTTTCAGGTAAGCGGGCCATTACAGTGCTGTCAGCTGTTTTCTTTTGAGTCTCTGCCTGTTTTACTTGTTGGGGGTCAAGGTTAAGCTCCTCTTTCTCTGATAAAATGGATTCCCATGCCAAGTAGCGACGAGTGGCCTCGTCGAGATCTTGCAGTCGGGTTTTATCGGCGGCAAGAAAGACCAGCGTATTACGATATTGTCGGGGGGCGTTACCTCGCAGTTCCAGAAGTGCCTTTGCGGCAACCTCACCAGCATTTCCGGGCTCTTTACTGTAAGCATGGTCTATGCTTAGTACTACTAGCCGAGCATCCAAATCATCTGGTACATCCTGCCCCGACTGCGGCATCGGGTGAACCCGTTTAAAATCTCCCTTTTGTTCCAAATCTTTACGCAAACGTCTATCCAACTCCTGGACAATCTTGTCTGGGTCGCGCTCAAGCTGTTCGGCACGATCTTCGGCAAGCTTAGTAACAGTAGGCTGGGTTGAATACCAGTATCGTGGGCCGTCTTGATAAAGATAGGTGGCGGCTCCTGCAAGTCTTCTTAGTGCATCACCAAATACATTTGGCGATTCGCCAGGCACTACACAGCCAAGTTTCACTCTCCGGTCTTCTATACCCTTGTGTGCTGCAGCTGTAGTGGGCGCAGAACCCATATAGATAGTGCGTGCTACACGACGACATGCCGATAATTTTCCTAGGTTGGGAACTGCACCATCCAACCTTAAAGGTAGTGAATCCGGTCCATCCACATCCTTTTCGATTATTGGAGTCCATTGGTCTGGTAAGTAACGAGTGAGTTCATTCTGTACCCGCTTATCGTCAATCGAGATATTAGCCGGTAAAATGAGAGGATTCGCGTCTCCTTTTTCCCATAAACTATGTATTACCGCTGCCATAAGTCTTAATACACCTCTGGTACGCTGGAATTTTACGAGAGTTGACCAGTCGGTATAGAGTCGGTCGAAAACTTCGGGGTGGATTGGATAAGCCGCTTTCATGCGTTTTTCATAGCCAGCTTCTCTGCATTCGGGTGGAAACTCTTGATGCTGAGTTCGATACAGTTCGGAAAAAGTCCGCGAAGTGACATCGCGATCTTTAAAGTGGGACGCATCTGCCAGTGGTTCAAACAATCGTCGCCGAACAATTTCAAATCCTTCTTCGGCGCTTGCTGGTTTCCATGAAGACTCTACTCGACCGATTACATTGCCAAGCCTCTCCAGAGCTTGGCGTCCACGTTGACCACCTACCTCTACATCTTCTGCCTGTATGTGTGGCGAAACATTGGTGTCAGAGGCCGGTAGACTAACTACCAATAGACAGTTATCTACGGCAGCTGCCGACTCTGTTAGTACCTGAGCAAAAGTAAAATGCGTCTCAAAATTACCTGCTGGCAGGTCGCTTTGGTCATGGAGTTGGCGTGCATAGGCCACCCATTCATCAATCAAGATCAGGCAGGGACCATACTCCTTAAGCAATTCGCGTAGCCTATCTGCGGGGTTACTTGCGTTTTCATCATCAGCCTTAATTTTGCTGAACGCTTTCTTGCCACCGAGTTGGTATGCCAATTCACCCCATAGGGTACGTACCACTGTGCCATCAGGCTTGGTTGATGGATTTCCGGGCGAAATTTTGTTTCCGACTAAAACTACGGGCTTTACTTTCGGTAGTTTCGTTTCATCTGCATTTTTCATGACCTCGTCAATACCCAGGAGTTCGCTTGGAGAAGCACCTGAGAATAGGTGATAGAGGGCCAACATGGAGTGCGTTTTGCCTCCGCCGAAATTAGTTTGTAACTGCACTACTGGGTCTCCACCCCGACCATTGAGGCGACGCACTGCACCGACAAGCATTGCCTTGAGACTCTCGGTAAGATAAGTTCGTCTGAAAAACTCCACGGGGTTTTTGTACTCATCCGTTCCTTCACCAAGGTAGACTTGCCACAAATCAGCAGCAAACTCAGCTTGTTGGTAACGACCACTGGCCACGTCTTTATGCGGTGTTACTACCTCACGCCATGGCTTAAGGTTATTGGTCGCTCCACTCTCTATCGGGGTAACTGAACTTTTGCGTTTCTCATAACGGACTTGTTCATCGCTCATTACTCGCCGAAGTTCCATCTTCATCTTGGTGACTTCATCGGACTGAGGAGCTGAGATGGATGTGAGGAGCCTGGCAATTGAGTCTAGGGCTCGGTCGGCATCATCACTTGAGAAGGTTCCCTGATGAGCCCAGACATGGCGAACCTCAAGAATTTCATTAACCAAGCTCCGCTCGGATTTACCCAATGTTTTACGAAATACTTTGCCCCACTGCCTATCCATAATGACTAATTGAACTGCAACATCTTCCATGACATCGCCCCTACCTTCACCAAGACGTCTATCACTTAAAACATCTTCCACTTCAGTGGCCCAGTCGTCACCGAACTGAGACTTCATTTCTCGTTCGACAAAGGGACGGAGACCCTCTTTGAGCAGCCCAAGGGCTTTGCCAACACGTTCGTGATTGCTGATAGCCATAGTTTATTCCTCGTCGTCAAATAGATCTGTCTGTTGGCCTTCTGGTCTTCCACCTCCCCGAGCCAAGCGTGTAATCTCAGGCCAGCTCTGAACCAACGCGTTGTAGGAAAGAGCTTCCGTTGCACGTTTCTTGCGTTCACACAAGTTGTAAAGGCGGTAACAAAGCTCACGTGCGGTTTCTGCCTTTGATCCCAGCTTTGCCATGATTTGAGCGGCGGCACTCTCGCCATTTGCTTCGAGTACACGAATGAGGTGGTGAACCATCTCCCAGTTGGTAAGTCGCGTGTCTGTGTCAGGATCCCAGTCATGCGGTAATTCGTTAGGCTTCAACAGCCTCACCTTGCCACGACCGGATTCGAGGATGCCCGCTTGTTCCAATCCCTGCACGCTGGTGACCTTGGCAGTGGCAAGAATATTAGCAACACCAAATTCTCCTACTGCGAATCCTACTTGTTCAAACCATGCCAATGCCCAACGGGTGTCGGCATCGAAGTCACCTTCTTGCTCAGCCAACACATCATCTAGAGTTTGATTAATAAGGGCCAATGCATCACGAACAGAGAGGGGTTTGCCTTCGGCATTGAGTACCTTGGAATAGCGAGTGAAGATCGCCATTCCAGGGCCGATTGCGGCCTGAGCTAAATCCACAGGAGCGATATTGCTATGCTGCAGATGGGCTAGTGCTATGGGGAGTTCTGCTTTGAGTGTGGAAACAAAATCACGACCGGTGACGGTGGGTGCATCTTTAGTCCGCTGTCGGCATACAAGGACGATGCTGGAGGCAAGAGCATTTGCACCTTGTCCAATCATTCGACTTTTATTCTCTGTGCGCATTGGCCAAGTTCCAGTTAGACTAAAACCCGCGGAAACAACAGCACCAAGAAATGTTTCCCATCCTGTGCTGGTTATACCTAAAGCACCTTTGCTTTCAGACTGCTTGAAGGCGTAGTAAATAGTAACAGGGTAGGATGAGTGAGCTTGTTTAGCTAATCTGTGCATTGCCTGAGTCATACCGTCGAGGAAGAATGATTCCGCATTCTCCTTATTTCCTTGGCGGTAAGGATTAGCAACCAATTCTTCGACTTTTGGTACAGCGAGTGTTGCGAATAAATTTGGATAGATAGGTTTTAGCGTGCGGCGCAACCAGACGTAAAAGAAATCAGACAGATCGGCGTAACCAATATTATCGTAGTAGGGAGGGTCAGTGGAGACTACTTTGTTATTAGAAAGTCCCTGCACATTAGCGTTTAGTTGAAGTGCATCGCCTTTAGCAGTTTTGGGAATATACTCGAAGGCCTTTGCAAAAGCCTTGGTAATCCCATCTATGAAGACTAGCCACGATCCAGAACTTTTCCCAAGAGGATTACTCTCAGCAAAATCCCATACCATTGGGATAGCTTGTCTGCCAAATAGGTGTCGAGGACATTGAGCAATGGGCTCCCATGCGCAAAGACTACTCCCAAGGTCAGCCTGTTTGCTAAGAGCAAATGCTAAATATACCCCCACAGCATCAGCATATGCCATGGCTCCAGTACCACCACTATCAAGACCTGTCCCATCATCTTGCCAACCGATCGTTTTGGCGTCGACAATCACTTTCTCCCTGGTTTCCTGCACCAGGTCGGAAAAGGTTGACAGTGCTACAAGTTGACGAAGTGTGAAAATGTCTTCGTAATTGGTCATTCCATAAAGAGGTGGTGCAATATAGCGAGGATTTTCAGGCATAGCGCCCTCTGGCTTCCACTTTGGTTTTGCCTGCAAAGCTACTTTCTCTGCTGTCTTTGTTGGTGATAAGTAGACCCGCCCACCCTTACCTTCTGCAACAATAGCCATTAACCTCATGCTCATACGACCGGCTTTACCTTCGCTATAAATATACTTACTCGACATAGGTATCTCCGACATTAAGCATTTAAAATTTGCTCCGCGAGAGAGTTTAGTTCCGCTCTTTGCTGCCGCAACATTTCTAGGCTCCCCTACTTTCACCTTAAAGTGATACCTCTTGCCTTCAATAACTGGCTCAACATAAGCTTCCTTACCTTTCTTTGTAGAAAGCATAAAGGTTGATGCGAGCGGCACATCCACATCTGCGAACGCCGGGTTTGGACTCTTAACAGTCCGCGCCCATAGCCATGCGATCACGGTAAGTTTTTGATCCTTGTATTTCTTCAGATCAGGCCGCTCTTTGACCATTTCTGGTGCGATCTCAACTTTTGGATAAAGATGACCAATTCGTTTCTCAGCTTCGTCTCGCATCCAATGACCGTAGTAACGTACATCATCAGCAAGTCCCTCGGCACCTTTCCATTCACGTTCGATCAGTTTCTTTTCTTTATGCGCTTCAGGATTAACAGGAGGTTTTCCTGCAAACTTCGGAGGAATTTCTATCATCGCTTTGTTGATAAGCACTGCCACTGGGTTGAGGTCACTTGCGTGACTTTCAAGTCCCAGACGTTGTGCTTCGAGTGGTAACGCTCCGCCTCCTGCAAATGGATCGTGAAACGCGGGAAGTTTGTTCCGGTCAAATAATTCTTTGGCTTGTGGGTGATCGGCATTCTCTGCGCAAGCTCGCCTCCAGCTTTGCCAGATTTCATCACGTGCCTGTTGCAGTACTTCCTCGTTGGTAGTGTTTTTCCACTGCACAAGATCTTCAATGATCTTAAACAAACGCTTTCGTTCTTTCTCTTGAGCCTTCTCAGTGGGGAATAGATCAGGAAGTGCCGAGGGGTCGTCAACCATCTGAGCAAAGATTACTGCACGTGCAGTTGCCAATGGCCTGCGCGCCCACCATAAATGCAAAGTGCTGGGGTGACCATGCCGAATTGATTTTTCTCTCGCGCTCGCCTTGTTGATGGCATCAAGCGGCAGTGCCACTTCGATGAGTTTCTTCTTATATAGAGCGGGCATTTTGATACATCAATTTTTTATTGGGTCATATTATCGTACACGAGTCTATAAGTTGCAGGATAAAGAGTTATTTGTCCCGCATCTTTCATCTTAGATAACTTAGTACCGATGATCTCTATTGGTTCATCATCAATGCTTAATAGAATTAATGCATATTTTTCTGGATATTTTTCGATAAGCCCCCAGATCTCAGCTGCAATTTCTAGAGGTTTTTTCTCCAAGCAATGATCCCTAGCGAGATAGTAGAAAACTAGCTCACCATTTACGTTTCGTCTTTCCCACAATGGGCGAACACTTGAGCGTTCTATAAAGTTGCCATTATCATGATAAAAGCGATTTTCATTATCTATTCTAAAGCCGTGCCTTTTTGCGAAACGGCTCATAATACTAGGTTTTTTAGGTTTGGGTGGGTTGCTCCCAGATCTTGGGTTTTGGGGTTCGTTTAATTCTTTATCATCAAAATCCC
>CAJWOI010000151.1 GCA_913044255.1 uncultured Alphaproteobacteria bacterium | reverse complement strand
GGAGGGTTAGTAGCGCTACCAAACCGATCGCTAGCCACATCCATGTCTCGCGGCGGCGAGCACCAACATCATGCGAACTTCCTGATCGCAACATTTGGCTGGTGTTTTCTAGTACCACCGCGGCATCGCCCAGGAGTCGCGGTCCTCGTTGGATAAACTCCCCTAGTAAAGTGACTAATTCTCGTACATGTGTTTCTGGTTTCCTATCAGTGTTGATCCACTCTTCTATAAGTGGTTGTGCAACCTGCCACATATTAACATCAGGATTTAGACTTCTACCAACGCCTTCAGACACCACCATCACTTTTTGTAGTAATAACAAATGAGGCTGCGTCTCCATTCCGAACGTCTCCGTGACGTGAAAGAGTTGCCCAAGCAAACGACCTATTGAGATATCGCTGGCGGGTTTGTCTAAGATCGGTTCTGCTATCGACCTGAGAGCTAGTGTGAAGGCTTCGATGGATTTGTCTCTGGAGACATACCCGGCCTGAACATGTAGGCGCGCGGCTCGCTCGTAGTCTCGGGTTAGTATGGCCAACAACATTTCTCCAAGATATCGACGAGATTGTCGATCTAGCCTTCCCATAATTCCGAAATCAACGGCATTAATAGCCCCCTTGCCGTCAACAAATAGATTCCCCGGGTGAGGATCACCATGAAAAAAACCATCCCTGAATACTTGGTTGAACATTGCACGGGAGGCGCTTTTAAATACCTCGTCTAAATTATGGCCGGCTTTTTCAAGGTTTTGGAGTTGGTCGATGGGTATTCCCTCGACTCGTGCTGTGGTTAACACACGGCGGCTTGTTCGGGCCCAATCGACAGCCGGGACCTGATAACTTGGATCATCCTGAAAATTTTCCGCTAACTCAGAGGCAGCTGCGGCCTCTAGCCGCAAATCCATTTCGACTTGGACCATGCTTGCGAAGGTCTGTACCGACTCTCGCAATCGTAGGCGCCGCCATGCTGGCTTGGCATACATTATCCACTCGGCAACCCAGAGCAGTAGGTCGATATCGCGCGCAAACGCTTTTTCTACACCAGGCCGTAGTATCTTGACGGCAACGGCCCCCCCCTCTTTCGTGCTGGCGTAGTGAACTTGTGCAATAGACGCCGCCGCACATGGTTGGTCGTCGAATTGGGCAAATATGTCTCGGATGGAGGCCCCTAGCTCCGACTCCACGAGAGAACGGGCTTGTTCCGTCGGGAAGGGAGGCAGACGGTCCCGCAAACGTCCGAGATCTGCAGCGATCTCTGGACCCAAGAGATCGGAGCGGGTAGACAGAGCCTGGCCAAATTTAATGAAACTAGGGCCCAGTTCCACTGCGGCGTTAGCCAAGCGTGTCCCCAGTGTCCCATCCGGGACGGCAGGCTCTATTCGCCGTAGCGCCCATACCAGGAATTTTGGGAGGCAAAGGGGTTCCAGAGCCTCAATTGCGTTATAGCGGGCTAAAGTTCGTGCAATTTTTAACAAGCGTATAAAATTGCGGAAGGACCGGATCATGTGAAGCCCAAAATTAGTTCAGACACGCCAGGCGCTATGCAGGCTTGCTACACCAGCGCTAAGTTTATCCACGCGTACCCCGGCAAAACCTTTCTGTTCTAACAGCGCGGCTATTTGCGCAGCTCTAGGGAAGCGCCGGATGCTGTTCACTAGATAGTGGTACGCCTCGCTATCGCCAGTTACCCAGTCGCCAATTTTAGGAATAACACGGAGGCTGTACGCGTCATAAATACCACGCAGTGGTGGTGCTATGTCGGGTGTAAACTCCAGGCATAAAAATTGTCCACCCGGCTTGATTACCCTAAAAATTTCTTCTACTGCCCGATCTATATGGGTCATGTTTCTTAGGCCAAATGCGAGCGTGCAAGAGTCAAAATAACAATCGGGCAACGGTAAAGCTTCACCATCTGCGCACAACCAATTGATCCCTTTGAGATATCCTTGGTCCCATGCGCGACGTCTCCCGATGTCCAGCATTCTCCTATTCAAATCGCACAGGGTTACTTCTATTTGATACGCCGCAAAGCGTTTTAAAACCCGCAGCGCAATATCTCCCGTACCTCCAGCCACGTCTAGTAGCCGGGCCGGTGGCCGAATAGCCAGCTCGTCAAGCATTCGGCGTTTCCATAACCGGTGCATGCCGCCACTCATGAGATCGTTCATCAGGTCATAGCGCTTAGCTACGCTATCGAATACTCTGTTAACTAACTGGCTTTTGGCGTCAGCGGGGACGTCTCGTTTTCCGAACGGAACCCGTTCGCTCCTATCGTGGCTGCAGGGGTGTTCGGGCATGGTGCAGACCATAGCCTAGCAGGCCCGTCGAGGCTACAATGCCCGGGAGATTTTTATACAGTGGCGTGATGTGCCTGAACTTCCCGAAGTAGAAACTGTTTGCCGCGGTTTGGCCAAAGCAATTGAGGGCCGAACATGCAAGGCTGTATTGGTCAGGCGTGGTGACCTCCGGCGACCGTTGCCGAGTAAATTTGCAGAGAGGGTTGAGGCTCGAGTTCTTAAAAAGGTGCGACGTCGAGCTAAGTATTTGTTGTTTTATTTCGAGGACGGGACGGTTCTTCTGGCGCATCTCGGCATGTCAGGGAGACTGATCTTAGGTGATGAATCGGAACCTGCCCTACATGATCATGTGCTTTTCGATTTTGATGGTGGAGTACGTCTAACATTCAATGATCCTCGGCGTTTCGGACTCATGGATTTGACCCAGCGAGATTTCCTCAAACGACATCCCTTAATTAGGAGATTAGGACCGGAGCCGCTAGGCAAAGATTTTAATGCTGCATTTCTTAGTACCGCACTCGCTGCGCGGAGGTCTTCCATCAAGTCCTTATTGATGGACCAGAGTGTTGTTGCCGGTTTAGGTAATATTTACGCCTGCGAAAGCTTATTTGTTGCAGGTATATCCCCGCGTCGCCGTGGTGCGAATACAACGGGGGTCAGGGCGGAGCGGTTAGTGTTGGCAATCCGGAAGGTTTTAAAGGCAGCAATTGTTGCGGGAGGGTCAACACTGCGTGACTATGTGCAGGCGAGTGGAGAACTGGGCTATTTTCAGCACCAATTTAAGGTGTACGGCCGCGCTGGCCAAGCCTGTGTGCGCAAGAACCCGAAACATGTCGTTCGGCGCATGGTCCAGTCCAATCGATCGACATTTTACTGTTCTATGTGTCAGCGCTAGCCCGACGATAACCAGTTTCGTGATCGGACGTGTTGACAACGGCTCCCCGGTCGACGTAACAGCGGAGTAGTCCAGTCTTAGGGTCCAGAGGCCGAAGACTTGATAACCTATGGACGTTCGGCAGCTTATAGAGCGGAGGGATGCAGATAATGTCGTACAAACATATTGTGGTCGAAACACGGGATCAGGCCGGATTTGTTAAGTTAAATAGACCGAAGGCGATGAATGCCCTTAATTCCGAGTTAATTGCAGAACTCAATCGTGCCCTCGATATTTTCGAGTCTGGCGAAGAAATCGGGGCAATTGTTATAACAGGTAGCGACACAGCCTTTGCTGCTGGCGCAGATATCAAGGAGATGCAACCAAAGGACTATGTTGACGTGTTTTCAAGCGATTTTATCGGCAAGTGGGATCGGTTGTCGCGGTGTCGGAAGCCGGTAATCGCGGCAGTTGCTGGATACGCGTTAGGTGGGGGATGCGAGTTGGCTATGATGTGTGATTTTATAATAGCTGCCGATAACGCTCGTTTTGGCCAACCAGAAATTAATCTGGGGACTTTCCCCGGTTCCGGGGGGACTCAGCGCTTGCCCAACGCAGTGGGGAAGTCAAAGGCCATGGATATGATCCTAACCGGTCGCACGATGAATGTTGAAGAGGCGGAACGAATTGGTCTGGTTAGTAGAGTGGTGCCTCTTTCCGATTTAGTCGCAGAATCATTACGGGTTGCTAATAAAATTGCGTCACTTTCTAAGCCATCGGTGGCAATGGCCAAGGAGGCTATTAACAGATCATTCGAATCTTCCCTCTCCGAAGGTGTCTTATTCGAGCGTCGATTATTTTACTCTACCTTCGCACTTGAGGATCAAAAAGAAGGGATGTCAGCCTTCATTGAAAAGCGCCCACCAGTGTTTAGAGATCGGTAATAGAATTCTGTGCGTTGACGTGATTTAGTAGCTTGTTTATAAAATTGTGCTTTAGCGCCTTAGCGCCTTAATAATCGACACAGTAAGATGGCTTGTATGGCAACTCATAAATCAGCCGTTAAAAGAAATAGACAGAACGCTCGCCGCCGCCGCGTTAATGGCGCGTGGCGCACGCGAGTTCGCACGTTTGTGAAGGCCGTTGAGAATGCGATCGCGGTTGGGGACAAGGCTGCGGCTTCTATGGCGTTTAAAGCGACCGAGCCGGAGCTCGCACGTGGCGCTCGATTGGGTGTGGTTCATAAGAACGCAACGCGGCGTAAACTGTCACGTTTGTCCGCGCGAATCAGGTTAATGTAGCGTTCTCTAATAGAGCTTAAAGGCAAAAAGCCACGGAGTAAGACGTGGTTTTTTGCGTGTTAGTCGTGAGGAGTAACTGTCAGAAAAAGGCAGGAATCTGGGCGCTGCACGCGACACGGCATATAAAATTTTGTATGTGAGGCATGATACTGTTGCACGGGCATTCGCCTGTGGGTAGTCTGCGATTGGGCTGTTGACGGGTTGAGGGCAAGTGAAGTCGAGTAAATAAACACCCGCTCGGTGGCCGAATACTTGTTATCAGCAAGCATAGATCTAGTTGTATTGATACACAATTTGTGGCGCTGGTCAGTGTAGCGGCTTTTTATTTCCTGACAACTCGGTTTTGCTGATAGGAATTGACAGTTTTACTAAGAGTTGTATTAGATGAATACTGAAGACTTATGTTCCGCTGGTTGGTTGGAACTGTATTTTCAGGCATGGGAGCGATATGTGACAGTGTACAGCCCCTTCCCTGGCAGCAATCTTTAGTCTCGTTATGACCGGGATAGCGACAGGCAGTTCGGAGCTCTCAGCTAGTTGGACGCGGGTGCGTGATCGCCTTCGGTCTGAATATGGTGAGGCGACTTTCGAAAACTGGCTGAATCGCCTTGATGTGGCTGATTTATCTGGTGACTCCTTGGTTCTTTCGGCCCCCTCCAGATTTATGCGTGATTGGGTAACACCGCGTTACGGAGACCGCATCCGGGCATTATGGCGCCTCGAGGACCCATCAGTGCGTACAGTTGATATTGTGGTTAGTGAAGGCAGTACGACAGGATCGCAAGAAGGCAGTACGACAGGATCGCAAGAAGGCAGTACGACAGGATCGCAAGAAAGGTCTCCCGCCGGACGAACTGCAGGGCAGCGCGTAGATCGCTCGGTTGAAGATGAGGCGGTTACCGCGTTGCTTGATCCCAAACTTACGTTTGGAAACTTTGTAGTGGGAAAGTCGAATGAGTTTGCACACGCGGCTGCCCGCCGAGTTAGCGAATCTGATGGCGCATCTTTCAATCCGCTGTTTATATACGGCGGGGGAGGTCTTGGTAAAACCCATTTGATGCAAGGAATAGCGTGGCGCCTTCGACAACGACAACCTCAGCGCCAAGTTATGTATTTGTCCGCTGAAAAATTCATGTATCGGTTTGTACGGGCGCTTCGTTTCAAGAATATCATGGGGTTCAAAGAGCTTTTCCGTTCAGTTGATGTGTTGATGATCGACGATGTACAGTTCATGGACGGCAAGGACGCCACTCAGGAAGAATTTTTCCATACTTTCAACGAGTTAGTGGATAAGGGCCATCAGATTGTTGTATCTGGCGACCGCTCGCCATCGGATTTGGACGGCATGAAAGAGCGCATGCGTTCACGTTTAGGCTGCGGGCTTGTCGCTGAGGTCCACTCTACTTCGTACGAACTGAGGCTAGGAATCTTGCAGGCTAAGGCCGAAAGCATCGTGGGGTCCGACGTGCCCGATAAAGTGCTGGAATTCCTTGCTCACAAAATTACTTCCAATGTACGGGAATTGGAGGGCGCGCTAAATAGGGTTGTAGCTCATGCAACCTTGGTTGGAAGGCCAATTGCGTTGGACTCAACGCAAGAAGTGCTACACGACCTTCTCAGAGCACACGAGAGGAGAGTGACCATAGAAGAAATTCAGAAGCGGGTGGCGGACTACTACAATATACGGGTTGCGGAGATGAGTTCGGCCCGTCGTTCTCAGATGGTAGCTCGGCCGAGACAAGTTGCCATGTATCTTGCGAAACAACTTACTTCTCGATCACTTCCAGAGATTGGCCGAAAGTTTGGAAACCGAGACCACACTACTGTCATGCATGCGATTAAGAAAGTTGATCAACTCTCTCAGTCTGACCCGAGCTTTGCGGAGGATGTCGAGCTTTTGCGGCGAATGCTCGAGTCCTGAGCGCACGGCGTTGCCAAGGGCTATCGAAAAAGGTGCGGTCCTGGCCTCAGCTCTGTTATAATCAACTGAATTTCTGGAATGTTTCCCGGTGGTGTTTTTTGAACCCGTCGGGTTGATGCCGACGGGTGAATAAGGGCTGTACCAAATAGATGAAACTGACTATTGAACGCTCCGCTTTACTAAGTTCATTGCAACATGTCCAGAGCGTGGTGGAACGTCGCAATACAATCCCCATTTTGTCAAATGTGCAACTTGCGGCTGATGGGAATGAGCTGGGTCTAATGGCTACCCACATG
>CAJWOI010000150.1 GCA_913044255.1 uncultured Alphaproteobacteria bacterium | reverse complement strand
TAAAGGAGAATGGCATCGGTATTTCGGCCGCCGATTGTCGGAAATTACAATTGGAATTGTAGGGGTTGGTAGAATTGGTAGTCGGGTAATTGAGCACTTGTCAGGATTTGGCTGCAAAGAAATTCTCGTCAATGATCTTAATACGGTCCAATTTAGCAATGAGAATACTATCGATAATATTGAGCAGGTTAGTAAAGAACGGCTCTACCGAAACTCAGATCTTATCTCCCTTCATGTACCTCTTAATATGGACACAAGAGAGATGATCACCAAAAATGAAATGTCGAAGATGCGTAAGGGCGCTTTACTAGTGAATACGTCTAGGGGGGGCATAATCAACGAAACCGATCTGTATAACGCTTTGATATCTGGGCATTTAGCTGCGGCAGCAGTTGATGTATTTGAACAAGAGCCGTACAGTGGCCCATTGTCGTCTGTCGAGCAGTGCTTGTTGACTGCACATATGGGTTCAATGTCGGTAGATTGCCGTTCGCGTATGGAGCGCGAGTCAACCGAAGAAGTGGTTCGCTTTGTCAGTGGAGAAACTCTTATGCATCAAGTTCCCGAAGAAGAATATCAAAACCAGGAACAGGGCTTATGAATAAGGTGTACAAAAAGTGTCATTAAAAAGAAAACACCACTGATGAGTCTATTTGAATTAGGGCTGAAAACTATGAACCATATTGAGTTGTTAGTCGAAAGCGTTTGGAAGAGAAGATGAAGACAAAAGTTGTAGTAATTGGTGGCGCGGGTTTCTTAGGCAGTCATACCGCGGATGAATTAAGTCGCAGAGGGTATGATGTTACGCTGTTCGACCAAAAAAAGTCAGACTGGTTGCGCGAAGATCAAAAAATGTACATAGGCAGCATTCTGGATCGTCAATCTCTTCGGGAGGCAATGAAAGGAGCGAAGATTATCTATCATTTTGCTGGTATTGCCGATATTAAAGAGGCGTCTGTTAGGCCGCTGGATACGATTCAATTGAATGTGATTGGAACAAGCACGGTGCTAGATGTTGCGCGGGAGCTAGGTATCCACTGGATCATCTTTGCATCCACGATGTATGTTTATAGCCCTCATGGCTCTTTCTATAGAGCCAGCAAACAGTCTGCCGAAACTATCATTGAGGCCTATCATGAAGAATTCGGCCTTGACTACACAATACTTCGCTATGGGTCACTATACGGGCCTCGGGCGCAAAGTTGGAATGGGCTGCGTAGTTACGTCAAGCAGATTGTGCTGAAAGGACGGTTAGATTATGACGGGAGTGGTAAAGAACGTCGGGAATATATTCATGTCAAAGATGCTGCCAGACTCTCTGTCGACGTACTAGATAAGGAGCATAAGAATCGCGCAATAACGGTGACGGGCACGCAGTCGCTGAACTCGAGTGAACTATTAGAAATGATTTTCGAGATAGCCGGAATTGAGCAAGAGATTAACTATATACCGGGCCCCCACCACCGCCACCACTACACTATGACCCCGTATCGATATACGCCAAAGTCCGCGAAGAAACTGATCCCAGAAGAGTTTATCGACCTAGGAGAGGGAATCCTTGAGATAGTAGAAGAAATTCACAATCAGGATGAAGCGCCGGGTCTGGAGTAGGCGTGCGGCGCACACGAAATTAATCTACTCCTCACTGTTTTCGGTATTAGGTGACTGGAACATTTTGCACCGGCCAGCAAGCCCTTGAAAAGAAGACGAGTAACTAAACACGTTGCAGAATTATTTACTTCCACATTCGACAATACTAACAAAGCACAAGCGTTTCGCCCTCCTCTTAAAAAAGTATTCGGAGGTGCCAGTTGCGTTGCAGGCTAGAAGTTTTCGAGGTAGGCAGTAGCAACAAATGCCCGCCCAAATCCGTCAACCTATGTCTTTAAGGGCTCTCGAGATCTACTATGTCTAATCTAATTGTTCATCGAGGGGACAACGATATAGTTCTCGATACAAGCGATGGCGTTACCTATTGTTACCAGATCGGAATTGGCAGGGTAATCGGTGACAATTGCATTAATCTAAACGACTCGAAGCAGCTTCATGAAATAGCCATCACTCTGCGGCAGAAATATACCGAGTGGGTTTACACGTTCAACGATCTTTTTCTTAACAAAGGTTTGGTCTATCGGAATATCTCGTTATTTTTCCTTACTGATTTGTCGAACAAGCGTAATGAGTTATTTGATACCTACGGGACAATTGTAAACCTGACACTTCTGCGGGCTAAATTGGCTGATAAGGAAATTAACACCATTCGTTTGATTGGACTTGATAGTGCTTTTGAGCAATCAATAAGAAGCATTTTTCCCGATGCAACTATCTGCAGCGAGCGGACCAAGCGGCGTAGAGTACAGTTCGTTCGCCGCATTGTCGCAGACACTAAATATTTCATGGAAGTTATGTTGGTGATTGCTATGAACCGATTAGCGACTTTGATGTTCAGAAAAACCATACCAAGGAGTTCCGGGCGACTCTTCTTTTCGTTCTTTCCGCAAACATTCGATAAAAATTGTGCGGATACGCGATATGGAGGAATGGTTAATGATGAAGATCGTTACCTGGTAACGATTATGGCTGATGGCATGCACCAACAGATTTCTCCATTTAGGTATCGCAAACTGCTGCGAGAACTGCCGCGAGATAAATTCGTGCTAATTGACAGGGAGTTTCAATTATCAGATATCTGGCGAGGCATTTATTGGTTAGTTCGGTGCTGGCACCTGACCTGGGGCGCACGAACTACGAAGTGGCTCTTTGAGGAGATCGAGGTGACCGGGCTCATCAGGCAGGAGCTAATCTGGTCGGCTAGCAGAGTAGGGCGGCTAATAGTTGTTGCAGGGGCCTTGGGGCGAACCCTAAAAGAAACTAGCGCCACACAATTGACATATCTGGTTTTTGAGTATGCATTTGGCCGAATGATTTCAGCAATCTCGAAAAGCTCTGCTCCTTTGGTCGAGCGTGTGGGATTTAATCACGGTGATTTTTCGTGGAGATTCCTGAACTATTTTCTTGCCAAAGGAGAGGCTCGCGTAGACCCACCCTATCTCCAACATTGCCCGATACCAGATAAAGTGTTAGCAGAAGATGAGTTGTGCGCAGAGATTTATGGCTACAACGGATATCAATCCGTAACAATTATGACGCAAGTAGAGAGATTAAAATATCTTGATGCGATATCACCAACTATCGATGAACGGTTCGCCTTGATAGCAGGAGGCCTCCACGATGGGGAAAACTTGTTGAAGGTATTACTTGATACAATCAAAAGCAGTTCAAAGACGAGATTCTTGTTTAAGCCACACCCAAGGGCTCGGAAGAATTATTTGTCAATATGTCAAGACATTCCGAATCTTCAAATTGTACATACGCCAATTCAAGAGTTACTTGCTTACGTTGGTAGAATATATGTTACCTACAGTGGAGTAGGTGTCGAAGGGTGGCGTTTGGGAATTCCTGTGACCTTGGTCGATATTCCTGGACATGCGTCTTGGTCGAAATTACTTGATTTCGATGAGTTCAAGCGTTGACCTCTGTAGGCGGGGCTTCATTGTTCTGGAGAATCTCATGAAAAAATATCGCCAAACTCTACAAAGCATCTTATGAAACAAGTCTGTATCCAAGGTTTAGGGTTTGTTGGTGCAGCGATGGCAGTTGCTGTAGCGAGTGCCCGCACCTCAGCGGGCAAAGCGTGTTACCAAGTTATTGGAGTAGATCAGGATACTGCCGAAGGGCGAAGGCGGATCGAAGCATTGAATCGAGGTGATTTCCCATTTCCAACAACTGACGCCTACCTTCAGGCCGAACTTCAACGCGCCATTCACCAGAAGAACTTGCTTGGTACCAAAGAGGAGCATGTTTACGAGACAGCTGATGTAGTCGTCATTGATATTGCCCAAGATATTGAGTTCGATCAGGAGCAGCCTGAATTTGATTTGACCAACTTAGAAAACGCGTTCATCTCGGTCGCAAGACGGGTGCCAAGCGGTTCATTGATATTAGTTGAGACAACGGTGCCTCCTGGGACCTGTGAAAGAGTTTTGACACCGCTGTTAAATAAAGAGTTAATGAAACGGGGCTTGATGGAAGATGCAGTCCACTTGGCTCACTCCTTTGAGCGGGTAATGCCGGGGGATAAATATCTCAACTCAATTACCAACTTTTGGAGAGTTTATGCAGGGGCGACAGAAGAAGCTGCAGATATATGCGAGGGATTTCTGAATACGTTTATAGACGTTGATCGCTTTCCATTGACCCGATTAGACTCGATGACAGCTTCCGAAACCACTAAGGTTATGGAGAACACCTATCGTGCGGTGAATATTGCTTTCATTGATGAATGGACAAAGTACGCGGAAGCGATCGGGGTTGACCTATATGAGATTCTTGATGCAATCCGCATCCGGCCCACCCATTCTAATATCCGGTTTCCAGGTATTGGTGTGGGTGGTTACTGTTTGACTAAAGATCCCGCGTTTGCGCCGGCGTCGGTACGTCAATTCTTTAATGATCCGAGTCTGAAATTCCCGTTTTCAGATTTAGCCAGAAAGATTAATAACGAGATGCCGAGTCATTCGGCTGAACGAGTTGTCGATCTCCTTGGCGGAAGCGTTACAAACAAGAGAATACTTGTTCTTGGAGTAAGTTATCGACCTAATGTCGGCGATACTCGCTACTCTCCCATCGCCGCACTCGTGGACTCGTTGGAAAAGAAGAATGCGCGTGCCACTGTCTATGACCCCTTAGTGGAGTATTGGCAGGAGCGGCAAATGCCGGTGCACCAATCATTGCCATCTGCGGATTTGTTTGATGCAGTAATATTTGCCGTTCCACATGAAGAGATATTGAAATTGGATTTGTATGCCTGGTTGGCGGGCGCAAAGCCTGCAATTTTGGATGCAGCCAACTGCTTATCTAGAGCCAAAAGACAAAAGTGCCGCCGAGCGGGAGTCCTGGTAGAGAGTTTGGGCAGAGGTGAGGGCTTATGACAGATCGAGTTCTAATTTCTGGAGGCGCCGGCTTTATCGGCTTCCATCTGGCGAAGAGACTTCTCCAGGAAGGCTATAAGGTTTGTCTCGTCGACAACCATTATCGGGGCGTGTTTGATCGGGATCTAGCAGAATTGCTGAAACACCCAAATGCGACGTTCTCCAACATAGATCTACTTGATAGTCAATCGGTTGAAAAGTTAGGCGCAGATTTCCAAGTGATCGTACACCTCGCGGCAATCATTGGAGTGCGTCATGTGCTAAAACGCCCATACGACGTGTTGTGGCATAACACTTCAATGTTGAATAATTTAATCACCTTAGGTCAACGCCAGACCAAACTGCGCCGTTTTCTTTTCGCTTCGACGAGTGAAATTTACGCCGGTGGAGTTGAGCATTATGGGCTGACCATTCCAACACCCGAGGATTCTTTACTCACGGTCAATAAGGTTAGTGCGCCAAGAACAAGCTATATGTTGTCCAAAATCATGGGCGAGGCGATGGTGCAACATTCGGGACTGCCTTTTTCAATATTCAGGCCACACAATATATATGGCCCTCGGATGGGCCTCGCCCATGTGATTCCGGAACAGTTGCGAAAGGCCCACGATGCAAACCCTGGGGATAGCATAGATGTTCCTTCAGCAGATCATACCCGCGCCTTTTGTTTTGTATCCGATTCAGTAGAGATGCTGTTTAGAATTATGAAGAATGAGTCGTGTAGAGACGAAGTTTTGAACCTTGGTACGGAGAGGCCAGAAATTACCATCGGCGACCTTGTCAAGTTTTGCATCCGGACCGTCAACAAATCGATCGTGATTAATGAACTCCCACCTTTTGAAGGATCTCCTAAGAGGCGCGCGCCCGATATGCAAAAGACTAAAGACCTCCTCGGGTTTGAATCACAGATAGGTCTGCCTGAAGGAATTGAGAAAACATGGGTTTGGTATAGGGAGAACATTTTTGGCAGCGCAGATCGAAGCGCGATATGAGCTTCCACAACCTAGCTGATGAGTTTATTCCCATGGTTAGGGATTTATTCTCTACAACAGATTTCATCCCACTGCATGCCCCTTCGTTTTCAGGGATGGAGAAAGAATATGTTCTGGAGACCATTGAGTCCACATTTGTCTCCTCGGTTGGAGAATTCGTCGATCAGTTTGAAGCAGACCTAACAGCATTTACTGGCGCGCGTTTTGCTATTGCAACCAGTAGTGGAACAGCGGCACTACATACGGCCCTTCATCTAGTAGGCGTGCAACAGGGTGACGAAGTGATAACGTCGCCCCTGACTTTTGTCGCTACTTGCAACGCAATTCGATATTGCAACGCTGAACCGGTTTTTGTGGATATTGAAGAAAATACCCTAGGGCTTTGCCCGATTAGTCTTGCAGAGTTTCTTGATCGGAATACGGAAATGCGAAACGATGGGCAGTGCTGGAATCTAATCACAGATAGGATAGTGCGCGCTTGTTTGCCTGTGCATAACTTAGGTCATCCAGCAAGGGTGCGCGAAATTGTCGATATATGCACCGAACACAATATCGAGATTGTCGAGGATGCCGCGGAATCTCTAGGAAGTTACCGGGAGGGAACTCACACGGGGTGTTTTGGAAAAGTAGGAACGCTGAGTTTTAATGGAAACAAAATCATCACAACTGGAGGCGGTGGGGCCTTAGTCACCAATGATAAAAGATTGGCAGTGGCTGCAAAGCATATTACGACAACT
>CAJWOI010000149.1 GCA_913044255.1 uncultured Alphaproteobacteria bacterium | reverse complement strand
CGGCGTCGGGCATCCCATCGAACTTGAAGTCGGTAATTGGGACTCCGTTGACCCAGGTTTGATAGTGATCATCCAGCACGCGAATCCGAAACGAGTTCCACTCATCCACCTTGAAGGCCCCTAGGATGGGTTCCTTTTTCTCATCTTCTAGATTCGGACTGATCCATCGTTGCGGTGAGCCATCCGCCTTCTTCATGACCTCCCCATAGATGAAGCCGGATCGCCCTCCGGCGA
Source organism: uncultured Alphaproteobacteria bacterium (assembly GCA_913044255.1). Taxonomy (GTDB): domain Bacteria; phylum Pseudomonadota; class Alphaproteobacteria; order UBA7887; family UBA7887. The sequence goes on along the minus strand of CAJWOI010000149.1, from coordinate 6,491 downwards.
TCTCGACCTGGGGCCCCTTCAAGTGTGCCCCAGGACGAACCGGCACCGAGCGAATCTGGCAACCGGAGTTAAGCCGGTTGTCCACCTTGACGTTAAACTTCAGCTCGAAGTTCTGGTAGGTCTCATCCGTTGCCATGAAGCCATTGCCTTCTCCTGCGACCGAGGTGCCTACGATCATTCCGTCGACGACTTCGTATTCATGCTTGCCACCTGTCTGGTGCCATCCGTCAAACGACTTACCGTCAAATAATGGGATCCAATCGGCCGCGACGAGATTGGCAGCAGAAGCAAATGCAAGGATCCACATTACTATTAAAGGGGCGATTATTTGGTTTAGTAATAAATTCATTATAATTAATGAATTAGGGAGAGCATTTGTTTCCAAAAAATTTCAGGAAACTCCTAGTTTATTCATTTTCTAAATTGCATCCTTTGTACCGGGCATTTTGAGAATACTTAGTCTAGATGTTCCCTTAGCATTTTCTCGAAACGCTTAACGACCTTTGGCTCCTTGGCTGCCATGTTGTTTACCGTTCACGTGTGCGCCAATTGCCAACGGCATCAAAGTTCGTTATTATGACAATGATAGTCTTACTCAGGGACACCTTCTGGCGATGATGGGGAATGCCGAATGGATTGCGGCATTCCAAACGCATTCCTGACAGTAAACACGATAATATCAGAGCTCATCATATTCCTATGCACTTTAGCTCTAGCCCAAAAAGACGTCATTTAGGTTCTTAGTGCTATCGCCGAACGTTTCGGCTTTCATGCCCAATGAATTTTGCATGGTCACCATCAGGTCACTCATGCGGTATTTCTCTTCATCGAACTTATGGTACTGACCATGTTTGTAACCCATGCCTTTACCACCGGCTAAAATAAGCGGGTAGTTTCTGCCATAGTGAAGCTTACTGGTGGTGCTGCCATAGAGAACAAGGGTGTTGTCTAGCATGTTAGCGGCGCCTTCTTTCGTGTCTTTGAGTTTCTTCAAAAAATAGCTGAAGTTTTGTATCCAAAATTGGTCAAAGCGCCCATAATCAGCTAGGTGTTTTGCAATATTATGTGACATATAGTGATGCCCCTTAGGATAACCCATCAACAGTGGTATATCGTCAGAACCGCCATCGCCTTCATTACCTTGTTGAAATGTTGCCGCTCTAGTTGTGTCTGTTTGGAAAGCCAGGAACATTAAATCATAAAAGGCCCGAAAATAATCTTCCGGTTTGGCTCTTTCTGCTTTGAGGTTTATCGCTTTCGGGTCAACCTTGGGCATTGGTGTATCCAGCCATTTATCAGCTCTTACAACGCGACGTTCAATTTCACGTACTGAGTCTAAATATTCTTCGAGTTTCGCCTTGTCCTGTACACCGAGTTTTCTATCTATAGACTTGGCATTTTCAAGAATCAGATCAATCATACTCTTCTTCTCCATCAGTGCCTTGCGCGCTTCTTTTTTGGATGCTGCATTACTGACAAACATACGATTAAAAATGCGGCGAATATCATTTTCGGCGGCGATAGGCTGGCCGTATTTAGAATAAGAAATTGTCCGCGTTCTACTTGAGCTGCCCAAACCACCATCGACGGATAAGATCAAAGAATGCGCCCTCGTGTGCTGGCTGGCTTCCTGGGCATAGGCTTGATCGATCGAAATATGTGACAGAGACATGGAGCTGGTTAAAAAAGAACCGGCTGTTGCATGGGGCACATATTTACGCGCTTCTGGATGCGAAAGACCGCCGATAATTGACAGATCGCTACGTAGAGGCTCAAGTGACTCTAAAGACTTGTTAAGCTTATAATTCTTGCCTTGTTCTTTGGGGAACCAGCACCACTCTGATTGCTGATTGGTGATCACGCCATTGGGGAAGAACACACATGCCAAACGCTTTGGCGGCGTTCCTTTTTTTGAGTCAGCCATTACATCTAAAAATGGTAATGCTAAAGCCACGCCACCGGCGCCTTTTAACATTGTTCTGCGATCAATTTTCCAGGATTTCATGACTACCTCTCTCTAAAAGATCTACTATTAACGATTGCGCTAATTAAAACGTTAAGCTTATGGCCTGATGCCGTGAAGGTTTTGGTCAAGCGATCGATTTCTGGTTTATCAGTCCACTCGGGAGAACGGCCTAAGGCATAGGCAAACATTGTGCGTGCCAGAGCTTCTGAAAATGCCTCTTGCTTGTGTTTGAGTATATATGCTTTTAAGTCAGCAACGCCATTGACTTTGTGGCCACTTGGGAGTTGGGCGTTGGCATTCACCTTCATATCGAGTCCCCGCCTTATAGCTTCAAATGTCAGCTTACCATTGACTTTAATCTGCTTACGATTTGATTCAGCAATTTTCTTCTCCTTAGCCAAACTGGCAGTTGTTCGCCAATTGCCAACGGCATCAAAATTTTCTAATGCCAGGCCCCAAGGGTCGAGTTTCTTATGACAACCGGCACAGGCTTCTTCCTTGCGATGGAAGGCCAGTTGTTCAATTAATGGCAACTTGTCAAAGTTTGGGTTTTTCTCATCAACAATCTGTTCGACATTCGGTGGTGGGGGTGGCGGTCCCTGATCTAATATTTTTTCCAGTAACCATTTGCCCCGATAAATAGGGTTGGAGTCACCACCATCTGAGTTGCCCAACATAAAACCACCCATGGTGAGAAGCCCGCCGCGGTGATCATTCTTAGTGACAGGCACCGCCCTGAAGTCAATACCACTAACGCCTTTCAACTTATAATGATCTGCCAGTGCCTCATCAACAACTGCGTAATTTGAATCAATAAATTCGAGGGCACTGCGATTCTTAGTGAGTACATGCCAGAAATACTCAATTGGTTCCCGACGCATGGACTCTTTGGTTGCCTCTTTGAAATCGGGGTAAAAATTCTGGTCAACCGCTATACCTTCCATTCGGGTACTGTCGAGCCATTGTTCAGTGAAATGTTTGGCAAAGCGGCGGGCCTTGGGGTCTGACAACATCCGTTCTATTTGTGTTTCTAGGTCGCTTGAGTTTAGTGAACGCTTTGAATCAGCCAATTTTCTAAGTTCATCGTCCGGAAGACTGGACCAGAGAAAATAGGATAGCCGGCTAGCGACTTCATGAGAAGTTAATGTTCTGGCTTTGGCTGAGGGTTCAACAAGATACAAAAAGTTGGGCGAGGCCATGATCATACCCATGGTCAATTTTATCGATTCATCAAAGTTAGATGACGCTTTGTAAAAGTTGTTGAAGCCTTTCATATAAACCTTGAGTTCTTCATCATTTACCGGCCGTCTCCAGGCCTTAGCAGCGAATGTTTTAATTGCTATTTGAGCGCGTTGTGAGCCTTTAGCGCTCTCACTGCCAATATAGGTTCGGGCTTTGGGTGGCCAGCTCTCAAAGTAAGGGCTTTCGTATTCCATTGATACCACAAAAACACGGCGTTGATTTTTGAGCCATGCATAATATTCACTATTAATCTCAAGCGCTTTGCTTTCTTTATTTACTGCAACAAGCTCCTTCTTATACGTCTCAAGTTCAGCGGCACTCAGTTTTTTGCGTGCTTTGTCTTTGCCTGCAGACACAGACTTTTTTCGGATTGCATCATTAAGATGTTGCGATTTTTTTCTGAGCACATCGTAGCGTTTTTTTGATGCTTGAAAGTTTTTATCCAAAGTCGCCAGGCCTCTATGCCCGATTTGACGCTTTAAACTTAGTGGTCTATCACCATAGACTTCATCACCCTGGCCCACAAAAATTATGACTGGCCTAGCACTCAGCTTGCCTTGCTTATTGGGCCCAACTGCTGCCAAAGGGAGCTCGCTAATTTCAGTAATAAATTCATAGACCTTGGGTTTGTCGGGGCTCGATGTCACCGTGACTTCACCCACCAGTTTTTTTGTCCAGTTGTTTTTATCGGCATTGTAGCCAATCCACACCCTCAGTCGAGGCATCTTGCCAGCGGCATCCGGTAAGCCTCCAGCTTTCACACTGATACGAATTTTGCCGATGCGTGAGATGCGGACCGGAACACGGGGATTTGAGGAATAGGAAAAAATATTCGGCCCACCATAAAACCCGGGCGTAAAATAAATCCCCTCTGCGGTGAGCTCTGTATCGCCGCCACCCAAGCTAACAGGGTAAGAATTTTGTGTGAGGCTGCGAGCGTTGCTTACTCCTTTGTGAATTTTCGGTTTTTCAGTCGTCCAAAGTGCTTTCTTCAGAGCCATGTCAGAAATCTCCATATAGCCTTCCATCTGATTGGCGTTCATGGTCAGTAAAAGGCCGCTGTTTTGCAGGCCGTGTTCGTTGCTCTGGTCCTGTGGCATATTTTTTGTATGGTTGATATGCACGTCGAGCATATCCTGCAGCGTGTAGTTATACTCATAACGCGTCAGACGTCGCATCACCACCTTACCACCAGTGCTCTTGCGAAATTGTGCGGCGCGGGTCATTTCGCCTTGAAGCCATGAGGTGATTATTTCACGCTCACTGGCACTGGGCTGCTTTTTCTTCTTTTTGGGCGGCATATCACCACGATTGATTTGATTGAGCACTTCTTCCCAATGTTCACCATCCTGCCCTGTAAACAGGTCCGGATTCATTTTTTCAAAATTAACACCGCCTTCTTCATTTTCCGAGTCATGGCAATCGCTGCAGTATTTATTGATAACAGGTAATACCTTTGATTTGTACTGACTGAGATTCGCAGTGGGCTCTTTGGCAAAACTCATGGATAGTGTCATTAGAGAAAATGCAAAGACATATGGGTAACGTTTCACTGCTAGTAAATTGCTTTCTCAGGCCGGGTTTCCTAGAGGCTGAAGGCCCGGGGAAGGTGGGGGTGCAAATTTATTTGGCGAGGCGAGGAGCGGAATATCCCTGTTCACGAATCTGCTTGAGTAAGTTCTGCAGTTCCGCCACTCGCTCCGGGTGTTCGGCAGCGAGATTATTCCGCTGACCGATGTCCTCAACGAGATTGAACAACTCGGCTGGCTGATCATCATCATCAGGATAGCCGTGTTTCTCTTCCCAGGCTTCAGCTTCATCGTGAGCTTTGGAATAGCCTTCCTTAGCATCGATTAGAACCCAATCCCCGTGACGGATGGCATATTGCGTGTTAGTGGTGTTGTGAATGTGTGTTGTGCGAACGGCATCGACGTTCCCCCGCAAAAGAGGTGCCAGATTGTGAGAGTCCTCGGCCTGATCATCAGGAAGCTTGTAGCCAACAAAATCAGCAATGGTGGCCATGATATCAATCTGTGACACAAGAGCATCGGAAACGGTGCCGGCTTTAGTCACGCCTGGCCACTTCACAATAAAGGGAACACGATGACCTCCTTCGTATACATCCCGCTTTAGTCCGCGGAAGGGTTGAGACGACCAGTGGTCAAATTTATGATCGCGAGCGTAGGCATAGTGTGCCGGGCCATTGTCGGCTGAAAATATCACAATGGTATTCTTGTCCTGGCCCGAGTTCTTGAGAGCCTGAAGAAGCTTTCCGCAGGAGTCGTCAGTTTCTACGACAAAATCTCCGTAGGGGCCAGCCTGTGATTTCCCGTCGAATTCGTCGTTAGGGATGATAGGAACGTGGGGAGAGGGGTATGCGAAATACAGGAAGAAGGGATCGTCTGTTTTAGCCTGATCGTGAATATATTTAACTCCGCGCTCTGTTGTGACAGGAATGTTAGTGTAAGGGTCCCAACCGCTGATCATAGGGCCCGGACGAAATCCCCAACCACCTTCCTTAATCGGCTTAAACAGCTTGGTGTCACTGATAATGTCCGGTACCTCGACAACTTTATCATCTTCGATCCAGCAGAAGGGAGGCATGTTGATCACAGTGTCTCCGAAATAGTGATCGAAGCCGTGGGCGAGTGGGCCGTCCGGGATAGGTTTTGACCAGTCAATGTCCTCAGGCCTGTAGGTTTTCCTTCTCCCGACGACCACCTTTACGGCTCCGGGTTTCACCACGGCATTCCAGTTCCAGCCGAGGTGCCATTTACCGATGGCGGCAGTGTGGTAGCCCTTTTCTTTCAACATTTCCGGTAGCGTAAGACGCTCAGCCTTAAACCACGATCTTCCAAAAGAGTCTACGATGCCGTGCCCCTTTCGCCAGTGATGGCGTCCTGTCAGGAGTGCGTAGCGGCTCGGAGTGCAAATGCCAGAGGAGGAGTGCCCGTCGGTGAAGCGGATTCCCTCGGCAGCGAGCTGATCGAGGTGAGGGGTTGGGATCTTGGAGTCCGCGTTGTAGGAGGTGAGGTCACCGAAACCGAGATCGTCGGCATAGAGGATTAGAATATTGGGCCTGGATTTTTCAGCCTCGGCCGAAATAGGTATCAGGAAAGCGCTGGCGACGCCGAGAATGAAGGATGTGAAAAAACGCTTCTTCATAGAATCGGTACAACAAGTGAATCTCTTCACAGGCGCAAGGGTGAATGAAAAGAGGGACAAATGCTTTTTTTAGTCTCTCGAAAACTGAGATTATTTTTCACCTCAGGGTTGGCTGTCG
>CAJWOI010000148.1 GCA_913044255.1 uncultured Alphaproteobacteria bacterium | reverse complement strand
ACAAAAGGGAAAGTTCGTGAAAAATTACTTTCGGACTTGAGGGGTGGGAAAATTGATATTCTCGTGGGGACTCATGCAATGTTCCAAGATGACGTTTCATTTGCGAGCCTGGCTTTGACGGTAATAGATGAGCAACATAAATTTGGAGTCCACCAGCGACTAAATCTCCAGGCCAAAGGCCGCGGTGTAGATTTGCTGGTTATGACAGCTACTCCGATCCCGCGTACCTTAATGATGACGTCCTACGGTGATATGGACGTATCACGCCTCACAGAAAAACCTTCTGGTCGGAAACTCGTCAACACAGCCGCCGTACCAGTTAAACGCTTTGACGATGTAATTCATTCCGTCAAACGAGCTATTCAAGGGGGCGGGCAAATATATTGGGTATGCCCCCTGGTAGATGAGTCAAGACTAGTAGATCTAGCGGCCGCTGAAGAACGTTATTTGTCTTTAAGAAAACTATTTGGAGAACGAGTAGGCCTGGTACATGGGCGCCTCAATGAAATGGAGCGCGACGCCAGAATGTCGGAATTTTTCTTGGGTAAACTTGATGTTCTGGTCGCCACCACAGTAATTGAGGTCGGTGTTGATGTGCCCAACGCCACAATAATGGTGATTGAGCAGGCGGAGCGATTTGGGCTTGCTCAACTTCATCAGTTACGTGGTCGTGTTGGGCGTAGCAACAAACCTTCAAGTTGCTTACTATTGTATGATCCACCACTCACAAAAACAGCTCGCGCGCGATTGAGTATACTTCGGAAAACCGACGACGGTTTCCAGATTGCGGAGGAGGATTTGCGTCTTCGTGGTGCAGGAGAGCTGCTAGGAACACGGCAAAGTGGCTTGCCGAACTTTCGGTTGGCAGAACTACCTGCACACGAGGAGCTACTCGCCACGGCTCAAGAGGATGCCAAGCTCATTTTATTACAAGACGCCTCTTTAGAAAACGAGCGAGGAAAAGCCTTACGGATACTCCTCTATTTATTCGAAAGAGACGCCGCCATCAATCTTCTCCGTTCTGGCTGACCAATCTTCCAGAAGGAACCCTCTCGAAGATGCCCGCTGCATCTTTATGAATTACTATCCCTTATCCGGATCCTCGCTAGAAGAAACTAAAGGGGTATCCTGCACGTCCGCCGGCCGTCGGTCTGGCGGCGTCACAATACCAGCTGAGACGATCATTTTGATAGCTTCCTCAACAGTCATGTCTAAAACTATTATATCTTTTCTTGGAACGAAAAGTAGAAACCCAGACGTCGGATTCGGAGTAGTAGGCAGGAACACATTAACAACCTCCTCCGAAATGTCGTGTTGCACTTCTCCCGTTGTCTTCGTTGTAATGAAGCCGATTGCCCATATTCCACGCCGCGGATACTCAATCAAGGCCACTTCGCGAAACGAACGTGAAGAGGAACGTAAGACAGTCTCAAATATCTGTTTGAGTGCACCATACACACTGCGAATAATTGGCATTCTATTTAATAATGTTTCTCCGCTCCGCACCATCACACGGCCAACAAGTCCTGCAGCGACAAACCCAATGAAGGTGAGCCCAACTAATACGACAACGAGGCCGATTCCAGGTATGTGAACACCGACGTAATTCTGAAACAAAAGCTGCGGATTGTACGTTTCGGGGATCAATGGAACGATTTTCCCATCTATCCAATTGATGACCCAAAGAGCTAATGTGATAGTAATTCCGACCGGCGCCGTTACGATAAGGCCCGTTAAAAAATAATTACGGAACTTTGATAAAACACCGCGACGACGCACAATATGCGTCTGTTCCATGTTGGATTGTTTTTCAGCTGAATTGCGCGGACTATCACTCATGTTTCTATACCGTTCCCACGAACTATAGTTTTAACCAGATCTATATTCTAATTGTACGTATACGTTGAATTAACACTTTTAGCTTTAATAATTTTAGTGGCGCAACCACTGCCTTTACGACTTCATAAATAAGCGAATCAGGAGCCCGTGGGCTAGTGATACCTGATTTTATCAATTCACTTTATCTAGTTATCCAAAGAAATCGGAGAATGCACTAACAATTTCCCCCGATGCCTCCTCCGGAATAAAATGTCCACAACTAATTGGTCGTCCTGTCACGTCGACAGCGCGCTCGCGCCAAGTTTCTACAACATCATATATCTTGTGCATCGCACCCGCCTCTCCCCAAAGAGCGAGTAACGGACAAGAAATTTTTTGCCCCATATCAGATTCATCATGTGTTAGATCTATGGTCGCACCTGCTCGATAGTCCTCACACGTTGCGCGAATAGTATCAGGGTCCTGCAGGCAACGATAATATTCGGCGAAAGCCTCTTCCGTAACTGCGTCTCTACTATTACCCCAACTTCCAAACTGTGTTCTTAGATAAAATTCAACATTGTTCCCAATTAAGGTTTCTGGGAGTGGTGCTTTCTGTATTAGAAAAAACCAATGCCAATACATCTTCGCAATCCGCTTATCTACATCCATAAATATTCGGTAAGTCGGGACAACATCGAGCACGCTCAATCGTTTAATTTTTTTAGGATAATCGAGAGCCATACGGTGTCCAACGCGAGCGCCACGATCATGGCCGGCAACCATGAAAGCGTCATGGCCAAGCTTGGACATCACCTCAACTTGATCGCGCGCAGTAGCTCTCTTCGAATAGTTAAAATGATCATCATCTGATGGAGGTTTTCCGCTATCTCCATAACCGCGAAGATCTGGGATCACTAGTGTAAATTTTTGCGCCAGCTCTGATGCAACCTTATGCCACATTACGTGGCTTTCGGGGTAGCCATGGAGCAGAAGCAGCGGTGGCCCCTCTCCGCCTCGAACCAAGTTAATTTCGGTATCCGTGACTGCAATTGTTTCCTTAATAAACCCCTCAAACATGTATTCTGCTCCCTGTTAAACTAGCTGGCGATTTCCGCTCGGACATCATAAAGTCAACTCAGGAAATAAAGGGATTTAAATTGCGATTTACCACCGAAGAGCTAGTCACCGCGGCAAATTTAGTTCACGAAGTCGTACCACCTACGCAGCAATACGCCTGGCCACTGTTGGCTAACCATGCCGGTTGCGAAGTTTGGGTCAAACATGAAAATCACACGCCAACGGGTGCCTTTAAAGTACGCGGGGGTGTCATTTATCTCGCCGACCTTAAAAAGCGAAAACCAAATTGCAAGGGTGTTATCGCCGCAACTACCGGCAACCACGGGCAATCTATCGCGTTGGCCGCCAGGGCAACACATTTCAAATCAACCGTCGTTGTTCCCAGAGGCAATAATCCAGAGAAAAATCGCGCTATGATCGCGCAAGGTGCCGAACTGATTGTGCACGGAGAAGATTTTCAGGAAGCATTCGAATACGCTGAAAGCCAAGCCCGCGAACACGACCTTGATATGGTACCATCGTTTGACCCAAATCTGGTTAAAGGGGTCGCATCTTACGCTCTTGAGTTATTCCACCACGTAACTGAATTGGATTCAATTTACGTCCCGGTAGGGCTTGGCTCCGGTTTATGTGGCGTTATTTCCGCACGGAACGCGCTAGGATTAAAAACTGAATTGATCGGGGTTCAGGCGGAAGGCGCCCCATCTTACGCGCTCTCTTTCGCATCGAAGAAGCCTATCGCTACAAATAGTATTGATACATTTGCAACCGGATTGGCAACACGCATTCCCGACGCTCGGGCAGTAGAAATTATCAACCAAAATGCTGCCAGGGTAATCACGGTTAACGATGATGAAATATTGCACGCTCAAGCATTGTTGCTGCGCGATACACACAACTTGTCTGAACCGGCTGGCGCTGCCGCCTACGCTGCTTTATTGAAAGAGCGCCATCGTATGGCCCGAAAGCGCGTTGGCGTTATCCTATCTGGGGGAAATGCAGATATTCCAAATGTTTTGGCAATTGCTCAGCTTCGTTTGAATTCTGGTGGACCCTAGTCCAGTTCGGCTACGCGTACTTGCCGGAGATAATGTGTTAAAGGGTGTTGGACTGTGTCCTATCAACCTAAATTCCTCAGGGCTCCGCGGCGACTAAAAAATCATTCTATTGCCTTGAGAAATTTTTTCTTAACAGGTGATATAAATAATTACAACAATGTTTTATAACTAATTACGAACGTAATAAATGAAACACTTTAATCATTCCACACGGGTCGCAAAATGCGTAACGGATTAGCTTTTCTCCTTCTCTTTGCTCTCATTAATTTTTGCTGGAGCGGAGAATCACGTTCCCAAAGGTTGGTCTTCATGACAGGTCCCGCTGGCGGCACTTGGTACCCCCTCGGCGGCGCTGTAAAGCAATTATTAGAACAGGAGATAGATGGACTAAAAATTACTATTCGTCCGGGCGCAGGTCTAATTAATATTAAAGGCATAGAGACCGGGAAAGCTCAAATTGCCTGGGGTAACGTTATCTCAACTGTCGACGCTATACATGGCCGCCCGCCTTTCAAAAACAATGTCACTGGACTCTGCAATATTGCTGCCTTTTATTATCAGTTTGCCCAAATTCCTGTGACGGATTTCTCGATTCACAGTATCTCCGATCTACGCGGTAAAGCACTGGCAACTTTACCTCGAGGCAATACAACCGAGGTCGCCGCTCGAAGTATCCTAAGCATTTTTGACCTCAGCTACGACGATCTGGGTAAAATCAATTTTGCATCTATTACAGACCAAGTGAACATGATGAAGGATGGCCAAATAGACGCCTTCATACTAACCAGTTCTGTGCCTGCCGGTGGTGTTCTGGATCTCTCTACCTCACGGCCCACCAGGCTACTTCCGATTCCTGATCTTGCATTCCGTAGGCTCAAGGAGAGAAATCCAGGATGGAGTCGAGCGGTTATTCCGGCAGGCACCTATACTGGCCAACAAGATGATGTTCCCACTGCGAGTTTTCAGATGCACATGTTAGCCAGTTGCACGGATGTATCTGATCAGCTCAGTTATCGGATTGCTGCCGCGTTGGCCAAACGCGGAAGCGAACTGAGTGCGGTTACAGCAATGTTGCAAGGTTACGACATACACGTCATGGCAAAAGATGTCGGGGTACCTTTCCACCCCGGTGCCGAGCAGTTTTATATAGAACAGGGAGTCCGATAATCTTTCTGGAACCCCCGCTCATCTATTAATGCTATGCAATTGAACATTCGCTTTAGTTACGTCCCAGCGGCGATCGCTTTGGCCATGGCTGCATACCATTTTTATGTCGTGATCATCGGTGTTCCATCTGTATTCTATTTCCGTGGCACGCACCTTTTGTTTGCTCTCGTATTAATATTTCTTTGGCACCCAAGTGCTCCTTTACAGATGAAATGGCTAGGCCCGGTGATAGATGGGGGGTTGCTAATCGTTTCCATCGCGTCAATCGGGTACATTTTTGTCAATCATAATTACGTCCTCGATCGATTTGCGTATGTGGATGATTTGCGGTGGACCGACTTGTTACTAGGCACCATGCTTCTAATTGTCACTCTTGAGGCGACACGCCGTGTAATTGGTTTAGCGCTGCCACTTACTGCCTTCTTCTTCTTATTTTACGCAATTGCTATCGAGCAAATTGGTTACGGCGAATTGATCGATCAAATGTATCTAACTACCGAAGGGATATTTGGAATTCCGCTAAATGTATCCGCCACTTATATGGTTTTATTTATATTGTTTGGGGCTTTGGTGGAGCATTCCGGAACTGGCAAATTATTTAGAGATTTTTCGCTCGCGCTAGCGGGAGCCTCCGCGGGCGGACCCGCCAAGGTTGCTTGTGTTACAAGTGCCATGTTCGGAACGGTATCCGGGAGTTCCACCGCCAACGTGTTGACCACCGGGACCTTCACGATCCCAATGATGAAGAAAATTGGTTATCGACCTGCCTTCGCTGGCGCTGTCGAAGCTGTGGCATCAACAGGCGGCCAAATTATGCCCCCCATCATGGGTGCTGCCGCTTTCGTAATGGCAGAACTGATGGCTGTCAGCTATTTGACCGTGGTTTCGATCGCAATCGTTCCAGCTATGCTCTATTTTATTGCTGTATTTTTTGCCGTGCATTTTGAAGCTAAACGTACGGGACTTAAGGGATTACCAAGGCCCGACCTTCCCCGTCTTGGTGACGTCCTTAAAACACGCGGTCATCAGTTTTTACCACTGGCGATAATTGTGGGCGTTTTGGTGTCTGGTTATAGCCCGCCGTATGCCGCCCTTTGTGGACTCTTGTCGGTCATCCCCGTGGCGCTTTTGGGAAAGACTACTCGCCGCGATATCTCATGGAGAACGATTTTTGACGCGCTCATCACCGGGATCCGGAATACGCTTATCGTTGCCAGTGCTTGCGCAAGTGCGGGAATCGTAATTGGCGTGATTGCACAAACAGCACTGGGTATAGAATTTACGCAACTAATAGTCAGTGGTTTCAGTGGAGGGAACATGGTGTTGGCCCTGATCTTAACTGCTGTGGCTGGCATTCTGTTGGGTATGGGCCTCCCAACAACACCCGCGTATATCGTGCAGGCAGCGTTACTCGCGCCAGCCCTGATAAAACTGGGTATACCAAGAGAAGCCGCGCATTTATTCGTATTTTACTTCGCAATACTTTCTGTGATCACACCGCCCGTGGCCATATCGTTGTATGCTGCCAATGGTCTTTCCGGCGCCGGTTTATGGGAATCAGGGATTGCTGCCATTAAATTAGCCGCCACTGGTTATATCATCCCCTTCATGTTCGTGTTTGGCCCGTCTTTATTGCTAATTGGGACTTGGAGC
>CAJWOI010000147.1 GCA_913044255.1 uncultured Alphaproteobacteria bacterium | reverse complement strand
GGTTGGTAGTCCCAGTATTGTACAGAGCATGCTCAACTCTGGAAGGGATGAAAATGGTTGCTCCAGCGCGCACCACTTTCCGGTTGCCTTCCAACTCCATCAAACCTTCTCCTTCAATCATATAATAAATTTGTTCTTCTTGGTCGTGTTTGTGTTTTGCAACAAATCCTTTGGGCTGATACGTCGAGAGTCGAAAATCAAAATATTTCGTCGGGGCGTTGGAGGGAGTTACCAGCATCTTGGACAAAGCGCCGTCAAAGTGTCCCGGCAAATCTTCCCACAACACCTCGACTGCCTCGCGGATTATCGCCCGGTCAGTTTTTTTCTTGTTCATCTCTTACCTATTTACAGTTGATGCAGGTTTAGGACATGTCATTTTGAATGTATGGTTTGCCAAACACCGGGTCTTTGTGAGGAATTGGCGGCAATTCCCAAGTACCTGTCGCAGGCGGGCGTATCTCTGCATCTACATGCACATCCAACAGGTAGGGTTTGTTCTCATTAATCGCGTGTTCAAGTGCTCCTGCTAAATCACGAGAGTGAGTAATAGTCTCGGCATTAACCCCGCACGATCTAGCCATTGCTGCGAAATCTGGATTATATGGCTCTTGATTTTCACCTTTATAGAAGGCTGTACCCAGCTCACGTCCCTCAAATAACCCGTATTGGATATCTCGGATGGCCCCCCAGGCAAAATTGTTCCAAATGAGCCAGACGGCCGGAATATCATACTCAACTGCAGTGCACAGCACGTGCGGTGTCATCGTGAAGCCGCCGTCCCCGCATATCGAAACGCATGGGCGCTCAGGTGCGGCAAGCTTAGCTCCAAGAATGCCGCTTACGCCAAAGCCCATCGCAGAGTAGCCCCAAGCGTTTAGCATGGTTTGAGGTTGGCGAGCTTCCCAAAACTGCATAAACCAATTGTGATGCACGCCTGAATCAAGTGAGATAATGGAGTCGTCTGAAAGTACTTTTCGTACGTCAGAGACAACCCGTTCAGGGCGCATCGGAGAAGATTCGATATCAAAGTTCGGTGCCGTATATGCTTTCCATTTTTGCCGCCATTCCTGAATTTCCGCCTGCCATGCATCGAGGCGGTTAACATTGTTTGTGTCGGTTTGCTCTATCTCGCTCAGCAATTGGCGTAAAAAGGTTCGAGCGTCAGCCACAATGCCAAGGTCAACAGAGTAGTTACGGCCTATCTCAGAGACATCAATGTCAACTTGGATAAGCTTCGTTGTGGGCATGTTCCAAGAGTAACCTTGAATCCATGATGAGGAAGATCTGTCATCGAAGCGGGCACCAATGGCCAACAGAAGGTCGCAATGACGTCCAGCCTGATTAGCTGGGTAAGCGCCATTTCGACCAATGAATCCCACGGACTGCGGTATTCGCATATCGACACAACCCATCCCGTTTGGAGAACTAACAATTGGAATATTAAGGCGTTGGACTAACGTGCTTAATTCCTCACTAGCTTCCGAGAGTGTTACCCCATGGCCGACAAACAATAAGGGCCGTTCTGAGTTTAAAAGCAGGTTGGCTACCGTTGAGATATCTTCTGGCGATGCGCCTGAGCGTTGACTAATCGACGCTACCCCGGAATTTAGGACCTCGATATTTGCCTCTTCTTGGAACAGGTTAAAGGGAATATCTAAATTGACTGGACCTGGTCGTCCGGAGAGCATGGTGGTGGTTGCTTGTCGCAACATGAGGGGCAGCATTTCAACTCGGTATGCTTGGAAACTTCTTTTTACGACGGGACGTACCAGAGAGGGAAAATCGGCCTGATTGTGCCGGTTGAGCTCCTGAAAAGGGCCTCTATTAAATTGCTGGGTGGGCACGTTGGCCGTGATCGCCAAAAATGCAGAGGAATCTGCAAGAGCGTTTGCCAATGACATGATTAGATTCGCAGATCCTGGCCCGCATGAGGTTAGGGTCGCAACCGGTTCATGTCGTACCCGAAAATACGCGTCCGCCATATGGCCTGCTGTTTGTTCGTGGCGCGGGGAAATCAAAGTGATTTGGTCTTGCGCTTGATGTAACGCATCCAATATGCCCACATTGCCATGTCCGCATATGCCAAATACGTACGGAATATTTTCCTTTACCAAAAATTCGGTGACGAGTTCTCCGCCTTTCATCGTCGGCATTATTTTGTCTTCAAATGTGTGAGGTTGGTCTCCGCCCTAGTGCTAAAAATCATTATTCGCACTCTGCGCCTGGCATGCCTTGGGAGATCCAGTCCTCGGTGTTGGTGGTCGCCGGCGGATTGACGCAGTTCGCTGAGTAAGAAATCACATCGGTGATGATGGGTGCACCAGTATCTTCACTATGCCCAAAAACTCCATAGGAGATCCCAGTTATCGCTTGATGTCCGTTACCAAGAGCCATTTTGACAGTTGTCCCGATTGCCGTGTACTCAAGAAAAGAGAAGGAATCGACAACGGATTCTATGTCCGGTGGGCCATTAGCCAGGTCAGCTGTTTCGTATGCCGATTTCAGTCCCAATATGGCTTGGCCCATCATGTATGCGGGATAAGTTGGAGGAGCGCCAAAACGTTCCTCAAACTCGTGGCGGAACCATTTGTTGATCGGCGTATCAGCGGCAAAGACCCCGTAAGGTCCGCGCGCTCCCAATATCAAACCATCGGGAAGTTGCGCTGCGAGCTGGAACATCATTGTTTCACCCGTGGTTAGGATCAACTTTGCTGTTTTATGCAATCCACGAGCCGTCGCCTGGAACGTAAATGCCTCCAGATCTCCGCCAAACAAACTCGAATGGATTGCTTCAGACCGACTTACGAGCAAAGCTGAAATTTCAGCGTTGTATTGCCCGGCGAATAACTTGGGCAATTGATGCGTCTTAAATTGAAGATCGGGCTTTAGAATCCGTAGCGCGCCCTCAAAGTCGCGCCATGAATCATGACCCCATGCATAGTTCTGGTTTATACCGGCGTACGTTTGTAAGTCCGGGAAGCGGTCAATCAGGTAGCGTGCTGCACCAATCCCGTCCATTGCTGAGTGAGATGCTGTACGGAACACGTATCGGTAGTTCCCTTCTTCAAAAATACGCGGAGTGCCGCAAGTATGAAATACAGTTAGTACCTTCATTTCTTCCGCCACCGGAGCGATTCCGAGGCAGCTTCCGCTAGAAATGTAGCCGATCACTACGTCGACACCACGCCGCTGAATCATATTTCGAAATTCAATAACCTGCTTGGTAACCCCGCCGGCTTCATCGACCATAATGGCCTCGACTTGTGCCCCGGCTATCCCGCGTGCCTCATAGGGAGAGGGGACATGTCCGGCATTCAAAGCGTCGACCATCATTTTTGCTGCATTTGCGGCAGGAACCCCAAATGGTCCGGCTGCTGGCCCGGAGAGAAAACTAACGATCCCGAGTCTTAATACGGTTGCATCGTCAGCATATGCACTGGGGGTCACCATAAATCCGGAAATGATTGCTGCGCCTGCAAATAGGATGCTTTGTATTTTGGCGTAAAATTGTTGGGGAGTTTGTCTCATGATCATAAGATATAGGAGGTTACATAGTTTGGTCCGAGATACCGTATCCAGTATCAACGGTGTATGCTATCACAATAATGTTGAAGCGTTCGTGCTAACGTTTTTTTTTCGTACAAGTCACGTTCTATGTGTTGAACCCAGGAATTCGGCGCTATTTCATCTTGCACCCTATGACCTTTTCGGCCACTGGATCAAAGAATCTCATAAACGTCATATACTGCACAATCTGGCTCTCTTCGTCCTACGCCGATGGCCACGATATGGTTTAGCCAGTCGTACGGGCCCGAACTAGTCTCAAAAAAAAGTGCATTACGTAGATAGTACTCTTCTGGATCAACATTTTCTCCAGCCGCAATACGGGCCATGGCGTCTGGTTTCCCGTGTCGAATGCCTTTGTATTGTACGAATATCAGGCCGTCATCTTGTGTCCTAATGACTAGGCGGACATCAGGAGTTAAAGAACCATCTTTACGGGTGAGCAATGCATCGGCGCCACCCGGCATAACTGTTCCGTTCAGTCGGGGTCCAGAAACAGTGCCCTCTCCAAACACATCGATGCGTCGACGTTCACCACTGGGTATATCCTTTAAAATATGGCTATGAACGACATAAATTTGCATGGTGCAAAGAAACTCGGTTTTAAGAGGTGTTGGTTGTGTCATCGATTTGGATCCGTTTGTTTGCAAACAATTTGATGAACGATGGTGTTCGAAAGTAAATCTTTCGTGAAGGAAGAATATTGTGCACAAGATGTTCCACACATGGTTATAGCGTAGACACAGATACTCGCCTAAAAACGCGGCATCACCTCTTTGGAAAATAGTTTTACTGAAGATTCTGCCAATTCCAGAGGCATATCATGGAAATTAACCTGCAGCGAAGCCACTTCAAAGTCACCAACTAGTTTCTGATAGTCAACAATCTGCTCACAAATCTGTTCAGGCGTTCCTATCCATGCGGCGCCCTTGGTTACCTGACTCTCAAATGTTTCCTCAGCTAAACCTGCCATTATTTTGTCGTACCCTGGATAGTCCGAAGATTTTGCGCCACCGATCCAATCTGATGCCGCATCCACAAGTGAGGACAGATACCCGTTAAGTCGCTCTCGTGAATATTCGATAGCTTCCGCGGCGTCGGGCCAACAGAACATGTGAAATGCCAACATGACCCGACCATTCCCCGGATGCCCCGCCTTGTGCCATGCCTCTCTATACAAACCGATAAGTTCCCCCATACGTCCACCGGACAAAGGAATTGCCATAACGGCGTGACCGGCTGTGCCGGCCGCGGCAAAGGATTCAGGCGTAGCGAAGGCAGCGATCCAAAACGGTGGCCGTGGATGCTGAGTGGGTCTCGGGAGGGAAGTCGTGGGAGGAAACTGGTGGAATTCTCCTTCAGCGGCATATTCATT
The DNA here is from genome assembly GCA_913044255.1 of uncultured Alphaproteobacteria bacterium. Lineage (GTDB taxonomy): Bacteria > Pseudomonadota > Alphaproteobacteria > UBA7887 > UBA7887. Next base: position 1,840 of record CAJWOI010000147.1, on the reverse strand, counting down.
ATTTTCTAGCAGCGCCCGGATATGCTCCATACCTTCAATAAAACGAGCTTTGCTTTCGTCGAGCGAGACGTTAAACCGATTGAACTCATGCGGAAGAAAAGCACGAGCGAAACCAACCTCTATACGCCCATCAGAGATGGCATCTAGCATACCTATTTCACCCGCAAGCTTGAGAGGATTGTTAAAGATTGGGAGGATGGCGCCCGTAATAAGACGCGCTTTATGTGTGCGTTGGGAAGCTGCGGATAGGAATACTATCGGATTGGGGCTGTACCCACCGTATGCATGAAAATAATGTTCGACGATTCTGATATGGTTGTACCCATACTCATCGGCTAGACTGACCAGCGATAGGCACTCGGAAAAATATTGGTTTGCCGGTTTGGTTTCAGGTCCCACGCATGGGAAGAATTGCATACCAAAATCCATTCATATCTCCGCCGACAATTGAAAACTTGTTGAGAATTGTAACAACGTGCGTGTTACTCCATGGTTGATTGAAACACGTATCTACTTTGGAAGGATTTCATAAAGTTAGGTATTTCTGCTGAATTTGAGAATTCTTGCGAAGTTCCTGCGGAGATCCCGAATACTTAATTTGACCTTTTTCCATAATATGGCAGTAATCGCTCAGAGAGAGGACAAATTTTAAATTCTGCTCTGCCAGAAGGATTGACATACCACCGTCTTTAAGGCGTGTGATTCGTTCACGAAGTGTCTCTACCACTTTTGGCGCCAATCCCTCAGATGGTTCATCGAGAATCAACAGTCTTGGGTTGCCCATCAGGCTTCGTGCCACGGTTAGCATCTGTTGTTGGCCCCCGGATAAGACACCCCCCAGTCGCTCACGTATTTCCTCTAGGTCAGGGAACAACTCGTAAACCTCCTCCTCACTCCAAGCCGTGCCGCCGTTTAGTGGTTGGCGTCGGGCTATATCAAGATTCTCCCATACTGAAAGCTCCGGGAAAATGTGTCGTTCTTCCGGCACAAACGCAATGCCGAGTTTCGCGATTTTGTGTGTGGGAAAGCGGGTAATATCCGTGCCTTCGAATATAATTTGGCCTTCTTGGGCGGGTGTGAGGCCGATGATAGAACGCATCGTCGTTGTTTTCCCGACCCCATTCCTTCCAATCAAGGAAACACATTGTCCTGGCTCTACATTAAAAGAAACGCCAAATAAAACATGACTCATGTCATAGGAAGCGTGAATTTCTTTGACCTCAAGTTGAGGCATCATCCAATCCCTCACCCAGGTATACTTTTCTTACTTCTGAGTCGTTTCGTACGTCGTCGGGAGATCCGGAGGCTAAAATTTGTCCGTGATGTAATACACTTATTCGATCGGCAATACCAAAAACGACACTCATATCGTGCTCTGTAAATAAAAGGGTCAAAGACCGGCTCTCTGCAATATTATTGATGAGCTGGATTGACTCCGTTGTTTCATTAGGCGACATGCCCGCTGTGGGCTCATCAAGCAGCAACATCTGGGGATTGGCGGCAAGTGCAATGGCCAATTCCAGTTGTTTTTGTTTTCCATATGCAAGTTCACCTGCGATGCCCCCTGTTTCTCCTAAAAGATCTACTAGCTCCAACAAATTTTCGGTGTCTCCTTTATGTAAATTGTGAGCTCGGGTGAAAAAGTTGAGATGCTGGTTATGTTGAGCAATTAAGGCTACTTGAACGTTCTGGAACACTGTCATACGTGGGTAAATGTTAATGCGTTGAAAAGACCGCGCCAGGCCCTGCTTAACTATTTTATGTGGCGCTAAACCACTGATGATGTCTCCTTTGTAGCGCACCTCTCCGGCGCTAGGTTGCAGGTGACCAGTAATGAGAT
>CAJWOI010000146.1 GCA_913044255.1 uncultured Alphaproteobacteria bacterium | reverse complement strand
AGGATTATCTGCGTGCTACCCTGGAACGGACTAGTGATGGCGTTTTGTGGGCCGATCCTTATGAGCGGCAGGACAGTTCCATGATCAGTTTGCTCTCGAAAGCCGAATGCCTGATATTTAGGCCTCCTAATGCCCCTGCGGCTCGGGTGGGTGACGTAATCGAAGTCATGAATTTTCCAACTGGGCTGGCTGCTATATGATTTTGCGAGAGAGGGGGTCATTTGACGCATTTGAAGAACTAAACTAGAACATGTGTGAAGGTTTCCCTTTTGTTCTAGATTTGGTAGGCCATGGCCATGCTAACCCGAAAACAACTGTTACTACTACTCTTCATAAACGAAAATCTACAAAATGATGGAGTGGCTCCGTCATTCGAGGAAATGAAAGAATCTCTGGGATTGCGCTCAAAGTCCGGGGTGCATCGACTCATAAAAGGTCTTGAAGAGCGCGGTTTTATTCGACGACTTCCTCACCGAGCGCGCGCCCTCGAAGTCATCAAGCTTCCCAATGACAGTGGGATCAGTGCGAGAAAAGGTAGCATTCCCCACGACACCGCCCAAAATGTTGTCCGAGGCGAATTTTCGGGCCAGCGCAAAGAAGATCATTCCCGAGCTTCCAATAACACCTCTGTTGATCTGCCACTTTTAGGACGAATTGCAGCGGGTACCCCTAATGAAGCTCTTAAGGATGCCAATCAATACGTTGATGTGCCCAGCTCAATGATTAGCAAACAAGATTGCTACGCACTTGAAATCGCTGGTGACTCCATGACGGACGCTGGTATTTTGGATGGGGATATAGCAATAATTGAGCGGGCCTCTACGGCAGAAAACGGAGAAATCGTCGTAGCCTTAATCGACGACCACGAAGCTACATTGAAACGTCTTCGAAAGAAGGGGGCGTCCATAGCACTAGAGCCCGCCAACCAGGCATATGAGACACGAATTTTTGGTCCTGATCAGGTTAAAGTACAAGGCCGTGTAATTGGCCTGATCCGCAACTACTGACCTCTTTGCAAGATCTCCCATATTGCCACTTCGAATATTCAGAGTGTCGTTCCAGGAATTCTGCAAATGCAGACAAGAGCAACGTTCCATGGCTCGGAGGCAAGACCCAGAACAGACAACTAATAAACTAAAATTTTGTATCTCTCAGCGCTGAGTGGGTAATCGGTTTAATGCGACCGAAGCGTCTTACGCAGCGATTTAAGGTCAGTCGTACCGGTAACCATCAAAAACATGACAGTGATAACCCGTTTTGCCCCCTCACCGACCGGCTTCTTGCATATTGGCGGCGCACGAACCGCGTTATTCAATTGGCTATTCGCTTACCACCACAGAGGGAAATTTTGTCTTCGCATTGAGGATACGGATACGAAACGTTCAACGTCAGATGCCATAAAAGAGATAGTAGACGGTCTCCAATGGCTAGGTTTGAGTTGGCATGGTGAAGCTATTTATCAGTCTAAGAACCGTGCTCGCCATATCAAAATTGTTGAAATCTTGCTTGAACGGAACCTAGCCTACCGCTGCTATTGTACGCCGGATGAGTTAATCGAAATGCGTCAAAAGGCTCGCAGCAGCGGCTTGCAACCGCGTTACGATGGGCGGTGGCGGGATCGGGATTTGACCGAAGCTCCCACTAACATCCGGCCAGCCATCCGATTTAAAGCTCCAAGGGATGGAAGCACCGTCATAAATGATCAAGTCCAAGGGAAGGTCACAGTGGATAACGAGCAGCTTGACGATATGGTTATTTTGCGTGCGGACGGCACGCCAACCTACATGCTTGCGGCTGTTGTGGATGATCATGACATGGGGATTACCCATGTTATCCGGGGCGATGACCACTTAACCAATGCATTTCGACAGTTTCAACTGTATCGGGCACTCGAATGGAACGAGCCGACATTCGCACATATACCACTGATACATGGACCCGACGGCACCAAAATGTCAAAACGTCATGGATCTCTTGGGATTGGCACCTATAGAGAGATGGGATTTCTTCCTACAGCGATACTAAATTATTTGCTCCGCCTGGGTTGGTCGCACGGTAACGAAGAAATCATAACTACCGATAAAGCTATTGCTTGGTTTGATTTCTCAGGAATTGGGCGTGCCCCGTCCCGCTTTGATCTCACCAAACTAGAAAGCCTCAATGGCCACTACTTGCGGGAATTAAAAGATGAGGAAGCTGTGACATTGATTGAACCTATCCTCTTACCAAAAGTTGGTCAGAAACTTACTAAACAACAACGTGATCGCTTGTCTGTTGGTATAGGAGCGTTAAAACTTCGCGCAAGGACACTTCTTGAACTAGCAGAGAGTAGTTTTTTTTATATAGCGCCCCGGCCTATAAAAATTTCATCAAAAGGCGAAAAACACCTTAATGAAAATACAAAACAACTTTTGTACGAACTTACCCAAAAATTGCGGGGACTCGACGGTTGGCATTCAGAAAGTATAGAAAATTTGATTCGAGAATTCGCCAGCTCTCGAGAACTAAAACTCAACTTGGTCGCCCAGCCTTTGCGTGTATCCTTGACAGGCACCACTGTGTCGCCAAGCATCTTTGAAGTCATGGTGGTGCTTGGTCGATCAGAGACATTGTCCCGATTAGGCGATCTTCAAACCTAACTGACAACCTAATTCCAGCCATGTTCGTAATGCAATTGCCTAATGACAGTCATAGATCTATGTTCAAAGTTAAAATACAATCGGGGCAATATCTTTGTCGCTTAGACAAGTTGGAGGGGGATGCTAGTCGTGCAAAAGTCGACGAAGAAGGAGTCCGCCCGTACGTTAACTCTTTCAGATAACACCACTGGGAAATCATTTGAGCTTCCCATCATAAACGGAACATTGGGGCCCAGCGTAATAGACGTACGTCGTCTGTACGTGGAAACGGGCATGTTCACGTATGATCCTGGCTACACGTCCACAGGGAGCGCCGAGTCCGCTATCACCTATATCGACGGGGAAAATGGCGTTCTATTGCATCGTGGCTATGCAATCGAAGACCTCGCCAAGCACAGCAATTTTCTGGAAGTATCTTATTTGCTGCTGTACGGCAAACTTCCAAATGTGGAGGAAAATAAAAAATTCACGCACGACGTTACTTATCATTCGATGTTAAATGAGCAGGTAACATATTTTTTGAGAGGTTTTCGAAGAGACGCTCACCCAATGGCAATCATGCTAGGGGTAGTCGGAGCATTGTCGGCGTTCTATCACGATAACATCGATATAAACGATCCCAGGCAACGTGATATCACTGAGCACAGACTGCTTGCTAAGATGCCAACAATTGCTGCCATGGCTTATAAATACTCAATAGGTCAACCGTTCATCTATCCCCGCAATGATTTGAGTTATGCCGAGAACTTCTTGCATATGATGTTTGCTGTTCCCGCTGAGGAATATGTGGTTAGCCCAACTCTCGTTCGTGCGATCGACAGACTATTTATATTGCACGCAGACCACGAACAAAATGCTTCGACTTCAACTGTTCGTCTCGCGGGATCTTCTGGTGCCAATCCATTTGCGTGCATAGCGGCTGGAATGGCTTCGCTCTGGGGACCTGCTCATGGAGGTGCCAATGAAGCAGTGGTGCGAATGCTACAGGAAATCGGCAGCATTGAACGGATCCCGGAATTCGTTCGCCGTGCCAAAGATAAGGACGACCCGTTCCGATTGATGGGATTTGGGCACCGGGTTTATAAAAATTATGACCCGAGAGCTACAGTAATGCGTCAAAGCGCGCACGAAGTTCTCGAAGAATTGGGTTCCCGTGACGAACCATTGCTTAAACTAGCCATCGAGCTCGAGCAGATAGCGCTTGGGGATACTTATTTCATTGAGCGAAAATTATTCCCAAATGTTGATTTTTATTCTGGCATCATACTACGTGCAATGGGAATTCCAACTGACCTATTCACTGTACTTTTTGCCGTTGCCCGCACCGTTGGCTGGCTGGCTCAATGGGATGAAATGATAGCGGATCCCGCGCAAAAAATCGGCAGACCACGGCAACTTTATACCGGGCCTGCAGAGAGAAAGTTCATCCCAATCGAGAAGCGATGAGGCTGATAGAAGACTCGGAAAGAGCAGACATCACTGTCGCTCAATTAACTCAATTTTGTAACCATCTGGATCTTCCACGAAGGCGATCACTGTTGTCCCATGTTTCATGGGCCCTGGATCCCTAACAATTTTAGCCCCAGCAACACGCAGTTGGCTGCAGGTGGAGTGAATATCTGGAACACCCAACGCGATGTGACCGTAACCATCTCCAAGGTCATACAAGTTTGACTGTTCCCAATTGTACGTTAACTCGATTACCGTATTGTTTTCTTCTGATCCATACCCAACAAAGGCTAATGTAAATTTTCCGCCCGGAAACTCCTGCTTTCGCAGTAACTTCATACCTAGTAACTCGGTGTAAAATGAAATAGAGCTTTCTAAGTTGCTTACTCTAAGCATGGCGTGCAACATTCGGTACTTACATTCAGAATCCATTATAAGTCTTTCATTTCCCTGAAAATGAACTTTCAGCAGCGTGGTTTTTTTATAGCCGCTTCCACTACTTTGGCAGCCCTTTGAGCTGGATCAATGCCATTTCCACCCAACAAATGTATACCATCTTTAAGACTATCAATCTGCAGAATTCTCGCTTGTGAATCAGTTATTAGTGTCCTAAGCGCCTCAGCTAATGCCACCGGAGTGCAGCAACCTTGAATAAATTCTGGAACAACTTCTTTGCCGAGCACCAAATTGATCAAAGTGATATGAGGCACCTTAACTAGGCGACGCGCGATGGCCATAGTTACTGGTGCCATCTTATAGCCTACCACCATCGGTGTACCGACAGCTGCCAATTCGGTGGTAATTGTTCCTGATGTGGCGAGCGCGATGTTACAAGCTTGAAAGGCTGCCGGCTTGTCCATCCTATTTTCAACCAAGGTCACAGGCACAGAAAAATTGTTCATATATTTCTCTATGATATTTTTGGTGCCTGAAACTATGGTAATCAATATATGAAGGTTTGGAGTTGTGGTCTGTAATAATCGCACTGTGTCAGTAAACACCGGTAACATTCGTTGAATTTCCGAAATCCTGCTGCCAGGGAACACCCCTAGAACTGTCGAATCTGAGAGATGATATTCATTGCGAAATCGTTCCCCGGAATCTAAATCCTTATGTTTTGCCGCGGGATGTCCAACAAAAGTGCAAGCAAGGCCTTCTTTTTCGAAATACTGTCTCTCGAATGGTAGTAAAACCATAAGATGGTCAAACAGGCGGACCATTTCTTTTGCTCTTTTTGGTTTCCAGGCCCATACCGTGGGTGCAACATAATGAATAATGGGTATGTTGATATTTCTTAATTGCCGCACCACCCTGAAATTAAAACCGGGTGAATCAATGGTGACTATCGCTGCTGGTTGCAGACGCTTAATCAATTCAGCAGTTTCGTTTATTCGACGCGACAAAAGAGGTATCCGTGGAACAACTTCCACCAACCCCATAACTGACAGCTCCTCCATCGGGAAAAGACTTGTCAGCCCCTGGGAAACCATTGCTTCACCCCCAATCCCCGCGAAATGTATCCGGTTATTGGTTGCGCTACTCAATGCCGCCATTAAACCGGCACCAAGTTGGTCGCCGGAAGGTTCCCCTGCAACGATAAAAACTGTGGGGTTGACGGACATCTAGGTGGAATTTACTCCGGACATCTTTGTACCTTCACCCCAATTACAAATATGCCGCCTAAGTCGGCATCCTTCACTATTCTCTCTTGGTCAATCAATAATGAAGCCCGTGCTTCTAGAGCAATTCCTCGTAGACCGGCCAGAATGGCTTTTGTCACTGTATCAGGCCCCACAGCAGGTAAATCGGCACGGCTATCTTGATTCACTTTTTTCAGTTTAAGAAGCACCCCCCCACTCCCCGGGAGACGCAGTCCTGAGCATCGTTCCAATAAAGAATCCGTACCCTCTAATGCTTCAACTCCCAGCACCACACCTTGTTGCACTACTACAGCCTGACCCACATCCACGGCCCCCAGTGCCAAACCGACTTCCACTGCGCGGGAAATATCCTCCTGAGCCATACTATCGGGCTGATATTCACCCAAACACCCTTTGGGCGTCAGGATATCTCCCAGGATGTCATCGATAGCAACTACTCTGAACCCTTCGAGTTCTAGTTCTTTAATTGCAAGAGATAAGATGGATCCATCTCCCTGAGCTCCAGCCAATACCTTAGGGAGCATCTTGAGAGCTCGCCTATCGAGATGCATGTCCTGCCAGGATGGTCTCTCTATCCGGCCCGCCATTACGACTTCCTTCACATCGGCCTTTTTCAGAGAATCAATAATCTTTCCGATGGACCCAAGAGCAACGCAACAATGTGCTGCCGAAGAAATCGACTCAAGGTCAGCGTTGTTATCAATTGCCACAACAAAGCATGGACGATGTTGTTTCTCGCAAGCATCAATAAGGTGTTTCGGGATGGAACCTCCACCAGCCAGAATTCCTAGCTTAGGCGGCACGGTCGAGCTTGGGGCGGCAAATTGCGCGCGATGTGTCGGCACCAGAACGAATAAAATTGACGATATCCATCACTGGTTCGACCTCACCAAAACTTTCAACAACATCATCGATACGCTCGCTCATCGTACCCTCTTCAGCGAACAACAACCTGTATGCCTTGCGCAAATCATGAATTACCTTTCTGGAAAATCCACGACGCTTTAAACCCACAATATTCAAACCTGACAAAAAGGCTCGATTCCCCATTGCTGATCCATAAGGAATAACATCATTCTC
>CAJWOI010000145.1 GCA_913044255.1 uncultured Alphaproteobacteria bacterium | reverse complement strand
AGGCTGGAGACATCAGCATAAAGATAAAACGCACCGTCTGCGGGGGCCAATTTCTCAAATCCGACAGACGGAAGATGATTAAGCAAGTATGCACGATTTCGTGCATAGATTTCCACGTAGGTATCAAGCTCTTTGCGGCAATCGAGCGCTGTTAGTGCCGCATGTTGAGGCAACGAAGCTGGAGAAACAAATAAGTTTTGAGCAAGCCGCTCTACGCTATGCGTTAGATCGTTTGGAAATATCATCCATCCTAGGCGCCATCCAGTCATAGCGAAGTATTTGGAGAAACTGTTAATTACGATTACTTGATCATCAAAAGATGCTGCGGTAGCAGGGGCGTTCCCGTAGCCAATTCCGTGATATATCTCATCTGAGATCAGTCGAATGCCCTTATTTTTGCACCACGCGACTAATTTTTTGAGCTCATCTTTGCTCAGCATAGTTCCAGTTGGATTTGAGGGGCTGGCAATAATTAGCCCGTTTATCGGGCCGGCTTCCTGCAATAAATCGACGGTAGGCTGGAAGCGCTGCTTCGGGCCTGCACATAGTGGGATTACTTGAAGGCCCAGCGCGGTTAATATGTTCCTGTATGCCGGATAGCCTGGTTCGACGATTGCGATTTTATCGCCGACGTCGAAAGCTGCTAAGAAAGCCAATAAAAAAGCACCTGATGCACCAAACGTAGTTGCCACCCTATCGGGTGGAATCTCGACCTTATAATACTCCTTATAGTGCCGCGATATGCGAGCGCGAAGTTTGGGCATGCCAAGCGCTTCGGTGTATCCTAGGATATTATTATCAAGGGTAGTTTTGGCGACATTAATTACACTGAGAGGGGCGCCAAACCCTGGTTCGCCAACCTCTAAGTGCAATATGTCGTCACCAGCTGCAGCGAGTTGGTTAGCAGACTGAAGCATTTCCATTGCAAAAAATGGCGCTATTTTGCTGCGTCGCGCAACTTTTAAACTTTGTCGCTTCATTGGTTTAAGCTGATTGCTAATCCGTGACCTCTGGGGTCTGAACCGTAAAGGCATAGTTTACCGGCGGCTAGGCCGAATTCACAATGGAAGGCGTTGATTCTGCCAATCTCCCTAGCTCCCGCCACGATGTGTCCCCGGCGCTCGAGACCAGTCAGCCACTCTTTGGGTGTCCCCGGTTCGAACAGCACCCGATCTGGCCTTCCGCCATGATGCAAGCGTGGGCTCGCTATGGCATCTGTAAGGCTCAAATTTCCTAAAAAGATGTTTGTTACGGTCCAGCCAAGTGCCGTGGGTGCGGCCGCACCGCCTGTAGCAGCCGCTATCATTTTGAAATCGCCCGATGTTCGGTCTAAGATCAGCATTGGAGCGAGCGATTGTGGCCCCATGCCTCTACGGTTGGGTGCGGCTGCAAGTACAATACCGGTTTCGTTTGCTATGCGACCAATACCAAAAAGGTTATGGAGGCTGACCAGGCAGGCCACGGCGAGGCCATCTTTGTCTATTACCAAGAACGATGTTGCGCTGGGATTTTCAATGTCTGTGTGTGGTCGTCTGAGCAACTCATCCGGGGCAACGTGTCCATTTGGGTTGTAGTTGGACATCAGCTTTTCAAGATACTTCTGATCTAGCAACTCTTTTACGGGCGCCTCGTCGTCACCGTCCGCGAAAAGTTTACTACCGCGATCTAGGAAAGCTCGCATTGAACTCTCTGCAAAAAGGTGTCTGCGCTCGGTTTCACTGGATTCTACATAGCGATTTGTGTTGGCAACCATTGCCCAGATTTGCAATGCGGTTACGGCACCAGCAGTTGGGCGAGGGCTGGTAAATACAGTGAATTGTCCAATTTCCGTAGCGACTGCTTCTCGCCAGATGGCCCGGGTATTTCCGAGGTCTGCGTGACTGAGTGAGGCTCTGCCCAGCTCAGCGCCACGTACCAGCGCCGTTGCCGTCTGCCCGGAGTAAAAATCACCCATTCCATAGAGACGTAGCCGCGTAAGAACTCGTGCAAGATCGAATTGTTCAAGAATGTCTCCTTCGCCCAAAGGCGTTCCGTTGGGATGCGCAAAGATGAATTTCGCATTGGGGTCCAAAAATAAATCGGTGGCCGCCAATCTCAAGTCATTGGCAAGTGCGCGGCTAACCGGAACTCCAAAACGAGCCAATTGCTCTGCGGGTTTAATCAACTTTCCCCAACTCGCACGGCCGTAACGACGATGCAGTTCGTACATACCCCTCACCACTCCAGGTGTAGCGCTTGGACGAGTAGCGTTTGGTGATAAAGAGGTCGGAGCAGTGGCTGTAAAATCCAAAATTATAGTGCGACCTGCCGATGAGTCGTGAACAAGGCAGACGCCACCACCGCCAAGGCTTGCAGTTGAGGGCAAGGTGACGGCCAACGTAAAATACATCGCCAGAGAGGCATCCGCTGCCGAGCCGCCTGCAGCTAGTATGTCGCGACCTATCAGTGTTGCTTGCGGCTCATCCGCCGCCACCCCTTGAAATGGGTTCGCTTCGGTTAGCCGCTGCTTTTGGTTAATCTCTTTCTCGTTTCCTTCGACAAAGATGACGTGCTCGTCGGGAACAGTAACGCGTTGAACTGCCAAATTCGTTTCTTGGCACGCCCCACCGAGGAGCAAGGAGAACGTAGCAAGCGTATGCGTGCAATAACGTAGTGGCTGTGCAAACATACGGCTCCATTCATGTTTAGGGGTGCTGTGCTTGGCTTCAGTAATAATTCGATTAATCATCTGCGTTTATGCGGTTTGTTGGGCATCAACAGGAAAGACCGCCGCTGCCCAACAGTTGCCCTTGATTCGCGACTCGGAAATAGAACATATCATCCGAACGTGGGCGGATCCATTATTTGAAGCCGCGGGGCTCAATCCTCGGGCTGTTAGTATACGGCTGGTTAATAGTAGGAGCCTGAATGCTTTTGTCTCAGGCGGACAGAACGTATTTCTACATAGCGGTTTATTGATAGCTAGCGACAGCCCAGCACAAGTGGCAGGTGTTATCGCTCATGAGATTGGCCATATCGCCGGCGGCCATCTTGTACGGACGGATGAAGCTATGCGTAATGCCCAAAATGTAACGCTTATGCATACGCTGCTTGGTCTAGGCGTGCTGGCTGTTGGTGGGTTCACAGGCGCGCCCAATACTTCCAAAGCAGCTGGCGCCTTAATAGCAGGTGGGAGCACAGCAGGATTGCGACATTTTCTTGCGCACACGCGTGCCCAGGAGCGGTCCGCTGACCAATTTGGTCTAACCTTGCTTGAACGCAAAAGGATTTCTGCGCGTGGGCTACTTAGCTTTCTTTATAAATTTGAAGACCAGGAACTTCTTTCTGCTGCTCGCCAGGATCCGTATTTGAGAACTCATCCTCTAACTCGAGACCGCTTAGCTTTTATAAAAAGCCATATAGAACTCTCAGAATGGTCGAACACACCTTCGCATTCATTGGATTTGGAGATGCACGCACGCATGCGGGCCAAGTTGGTCGGCTTTCTGGAAGACTCATATCGTGTCTATCAAATTTATCCCAAGGAGGATCAAAGTCTATCTGCCCGTTACGCGCGTAGTATAGCTTACCATAGGGCTTTGGACCTCGATGCGGCGATCAACGAGGTTGATGCTTTGATAGTGGAGAACCCCGATGATCCCTATTTTCGAGAACTTAAGGGGCAAATGTTGTTCGAAAATGGGCGCCTAATGGATGCTCGGCCACACTACAGGGCAGCAACTGAATTGCTTCCAGATGATCCACTTTTGATGCTGGAGTTGGCGCGGCTTGATATTGAAATCGAAATGCCAGAGCTCTTAGAAAAATCAATCAAAGCCCTAGAGCGAGTAGTGCGCATCGAGGAAGACAACAATGTAGCGTGGCGGTTATTGTCCATAGGGTATGGGAGAGAGGGGCGCATGGCGGATTCTGCTCTGGCGTCCGGAGAGCAGGCTTTACTGGAGGGTCGACCGAAAGATGCATTGCTTCACGCGAATCGTGCCTTGGGGATTGTTCCCGAAGGTTCTCCAAGTTGGCTGCGAGCGCAGGACATTTACGATCTTGCGACCCGTCAAGATTCAGTGGCTGATCGTTAAGGATTAGATTTAAGACGCGTTATATTTAGTTAATATAGGTATTCTGTGTTTCGTATTTTGGGATGGAATTCTCGGAGGATGTCTTCAGTTCGCCTCGGATGCAATTTGGTTTTAGTGGAATAGTGATAAAATACAGCAATGATTTTAATGGAAGTCCTGGATAAAATGAATTCGATGTATCGCCAATTTCTCCGTTTAGTTAGCTCAATTGGTTTAGTTTTTGCTTTGGCTTCCCACTCTCTCACGGTGAATGCTGAGGACGAACTCAAGTTTAATCAAGTTGAGGAAATAAATCGCCTGATCCATAACTATTTGATGGAACATCCAGAGGTAATTTTGGATTCCGTTCAGAGACTGCGTGAGCAGGAGGCGGCTGCTGAGGACCAACAGGGTTCCAGAAATTTAGTTACCTTTCGGGCTCAATTAGAAAATGATCCGTCGACGCCTGTCGTTGGGAATCCGGGCGGAGATATAACAATTACAGAGTTTTTTGATTATAAGTGTGGTTACTGCAAATCTACCCTCTCTACTATACGCCAATTGCTTGCGGAAGACACAGGCTTGCGGTTGGTGCTCAAGGAATTTCCAATACTGAGTGCTGAGTCCACGATCGCGGCACGCGCTGCGTTGGCGGCAGACAGACAGGGTAAATATTTCATATTTCACAATGCTTTGATGGATGCACGCGGCTCGCTTGATGCTGAACAGATCATGATTATTGCGGCTGATGCTGGTCTTGATACGGCGCAGCTTGCTGTCGATATGGAAACACCACATGTGCAGGCACAGGTTGATGCAAACCGGGAGCTTGCCGCTAATTTGAACATCAGAGGTACACCAACCTTTGTCATTGGAGATCAGATTTTGCCTGGGGCAATCGACATAGAGACTCTTCGCCAAATTATTGAAATGATGCGCTCAGGTTGATCGTTTAAATGGTCCCGTCAGTAATTTTTTGTCGTTTATACGGTTGGTAACATTCGTTTACCTGTTTATGCATATAGTGGCCGACGAACTTATATTGTCATACGGCGGCACGGTGTAATGTTGGTTAAGTATTGTGAAATCGCGTTTCGCGTGATGGTAGAAATTAGACTATCGATTAGAGTATACCATTTGAATCGAAAAATATGGCGTTTTGCGTTGCTGCAACGAACGGTTTTGACCGCTGTTTGCGTCACCCTAACTGCCCAATTGGGTGGTTGTGACTCTGCGCACCATGCTCACAATGCGGCTCAGGTGGAGCACCTAAGTTTTGACCAGCTCGTGCATGAATTTCCACAATTAACTTTGGTCGCAAACTCCTTCCCTGAGGGGGCTTTGAGCCAGCAGAACTCAGGCGAACGTATCCAACCGCTCGCTTTGTTCGCTAAAGTCTTTGGGTTAGCCCATCGCGAGTACATTAAACCTCTTTCGCCAGAACGACTTATTGCTGGCGCTCTTGCCGGAGTACATAAGGCACGGAATGAGTCGCGTTTATCAGGCGTGCATTCGTCAAACGGCAGAATGACCATAGTACTGCAACACATGATGTCTGAGCTGGATGCTCATTCAAAATATTTAACCCCTGCGGATTACGAACAAATCCAGGCAATCAAAAGGGGTGAGTTTGGGGGCATTGGTTTAGACCTGCGACGTAGCTGTTTTTCGCGCTATCCAGAGGTCCATGTTGCCAGAAAACTTGCAGGCATAAATAAAAGGGCCATTGGAATGACGATCGCGAATGGTTTGGTTGAATGTATCGCATCTATTGATGATACCCCGGCACAACGGGCGGGGGTTAGATCTGGTGATTTGATTAGTCATGTTGATGGCGAGCCGGTATTTGGTATGACATTGTTGCAGGCAACTGAAAGGATACGTGGGCCTGCCGGATCAACAATTGTGGTAAGCGTCGTACGTGGCAACGCCCGAGAGACTTTCGAAGTGAGAATTACGCGCGAGACAATTCCAATCCGGGCAGTAAGGGCTCGCCTGGAGGGTGATATTGGCTACATACAAATTATCGCATTCAACGAACGAACTTATCGATCGATGCACAACGCGATTGCGGAGCTATTCACGAAACTGGGTGGTCCCATGAGTGGCTTAGTAATTGACCTGCGAGATAACCCCGGGGGGTTGCTCGACCAAGCCATCAAGGTAAGCGACGCATTTTTGGCGTCAGGTGAGATAGTGTCTACAATAGGTCGGGACCGTAGCGTTATACGTCGGTTTACGGCAGATCCTGAAGATATTATCTCGGGAAGCCCCCTGGCCGTTCTAATTAATGGGGGTAGCGCATCGGCATCTGAAATCGTGTCGGGTGCACTGAAGGATCATGGTCGGGCACTTGTGTTGGGCCAACGTTCTTTCGGGAAAGGCTCGGTTCAAACCTTGATACCGCTTGGTAACGGGCGTGGCGCTCTGCGATTGACAACAGCACGCTATTACACGCCGTTAGGCCGGTCTATTCAAGTGTATGGGATAGATCCGGATGTGATTTCTGTTGAAGCAGATTTGGCACGGCGAGAAGAAGACCTTCAGAATCCACTATCTGCTGAAGGTATAATTCCAGAGGACGATGGCTCATTGATTGAGGAAATCTGCCCCGATGTGGGTCATAGTGAGGACCCAGTTCTGTTATGCGCGCTATATATGCTTCGCGGCCGTTCCTCATCGCTAGCGATGCGACCAAATAGTTAGGACGTTATCGTATCTTGCTGACATGAGAGATGGTCCTACATAAGCCTTCTCTCTACGGGCCCTGTTTGGGGACGTTTTTGTTTAGGCCAGG
>CAJWOI010000144.1 GCA_913044255.1 uncultured Alphaproteobacteria bacterium | reverse complement strand
GTTTTTGTTTAGGCCAGGATTTTATTTCAAATCAGGCCGCCCAATGGAGAAGAAGGATCAGCGTACAGTTTTTTGTCCATGCGGCCAGCAAGATAAGCAAGCCGACCTGCCTCAACTGACAAGCGCATAGCACGCGCCATTTTTGAAGGGTTGTTAGCTTCTGCAATTGCTGTGTTCATAAGGACACCGTCGCAACCTAGCTCCATCGCTTCCGCTGCGTCAGAAGCGGTCCCGACACCTGCATCGACGAGCACCGGTACTTTGGCGGCTTCTACTATCAATCGAATATTTACGGGGTTTTGGATGCCGAGTCCCGAGCCAATTGGCGCCCCCGCCGGCATTACTGCACAGCAACCCATTTCTTCAAGGTGTTTGGCCCCGATTGGGTCGTCGTTGCAGTACACCATTACCTCGAAACCATCCTTTATCAACACCTCGGCCGCACGAAAGGTTTCCGTCATGTCAGGATAAAGTGTCTTTTGATCACCCAGCACCTCTAGCTTAACCAAGCTCCAGCCGCCTGCCTCACGTGCTAAGCGAAGCGTCCTAAGGGCTTCGTCGGCAGTAAAGCAACCGGCTGTATTGGGTAAGTAAATATATTTCTTTGGGTCAACGTAGTCCATTAACGTTGGTGCGCCGCTGTCTGTTACATTGATGCGGCGGACAGCGACGGTAACGATTTCTGCGCCTGAGGCATCAATTGCTGCCGCAGTTTCTTCGAAGTCGCGATACTTTCCGGTCCCTATTATCAAACGTGATTCAAGTTTCCGACCCGCAACAGTCCAACAGTCTTTGTCTTTCTCAATATTCCCGTTTCGACGTGGATTCGGCTTCTTATTGCCTCCTCCTATAAAGTGGACAATCTCAAGTGTGTCGCCATCAAGAAGATCCGTGTGCTGAAATGTGGCACGGGGTATGATCTCTCTATTTCGCTCAACAGCGATTTTGCGCTGATCTAGTCCCAATTTCTCAAGCAGTGTACTCAGAGAAATGGAAGTTTCAAAATCATGATGCTCACCGTTGATGATTATACGCATAGTGGAGTGGCCCTATTGCATGACGACGATTTTGAGCTTCTGGGGTTGGTGTTTGAGCCTCGGCGTAATATGGGTGTTTGATGCGCGATTCGCAACCATCGTTGGTGGCCACCTGATATTGGTGAAGGTCAACCACCAACCATGTTGTATGCTAACAATACTAGAATAATCGTTTATTTTTAATTTCCGACGTTGCGAGGGAACTGGCTTTATCAAAAAATTCGACATATACAGTCTTTGGCGGAGTGCACTTCATTCTGTGTTATAAGGGTTCTTTGTGATCCCCATCCGCCTAAATTGATTCGTCAATTGGACCTCTACTCATACAGTTTTGAAATTCACCGCCGAGAGTTCTTGACGTTTGTCCTAAAAGTCATTCCGGCTAACACTTGTTTGGATAGACTATCTCGGTCACGGTACGTGGTTAAAATTGTGACACGGCTGGCGACGCGAAATCTAGACGTCAAGGGATAAAACCTAGGCGAGTTCGACGTAGCTCCCAACCCGTCTGCATTTTATAAAGGCCTTGTATATAACGATGCTCAAAGTTTTGATCCTCAATGGCCCCAATCTAAATCTTCTGGGGGTGCGCCAACCAGCGATATATGGATCGGAGACCTTGTCCGATATGGACGCTCTATGCGAGACTGAGGGCAGACTGTTGTCAATGTCGGTCAGATGCCGACAGAGTAACAACGAGGGTGAGTTGGTGACCTGGGTCCATGAGGCACGCGATAATGCTCACGGCCTTTTGGTAAATGCAGGGGCTTATACTCATACGTCGGTCGCCTTACTTGATGCTTTGTTGGCTGTTGAGGTGCCTACGATTGAGGTTCACATGTCAAACATTCACCATCGCGAGGAGTTTCGTCACCACTCGTATATTTCGCTCGCTGCGAGGGGCATGATATGTGGGCTTGGGAGCTACGGGTATGTTCTAGGTTTGCGTGCTATGCACCGTATTTTGACTGTTGCGAAATGAACTCTTCGGAAGGCAGCCGTGGCAAAGATTCATATAGATGACAAGTTGATCCGGCACTTAGCTGGGCTGCTGAGGGAAACGGGTCTGACTGAGATAGAATTGGGAAGTGGGAGAGAGCGGGTAAGGGTCTCGAGGAGCAATTTGGGATTGCCCTCTGACTCCGGACTTGCCCCGGTTAGTAAACCCACGACTGATTCAGTCCCGGCGACCGCGCTAACGGATGAAGTAGAGACGGCACAGCCAGATGCGGTAACTGCTCCGATGGTTGGCACAATTTATCTGGCACCCGAGCCAGGTGCCGAGCCTTATATTAACGTTGGTGATGAGGTTCAGGCCGGGGATACCATGTTCATAATTGAAGCCATGAAGACTATGAACCCTGTGGATGCGCCGCGAAGTGGTCGTGTCGAGCAAGTGTTGGTGGGAAATGCAAGCCCAGTCGAATATGGCGAAGTTTTGGCGTTAGTCAGCTAGTTGCCGATGTTTCCAAAAGTTCTGATTGCAAATCGAGGGGAAATTGCTCTTAGGATTCATCGGGCTTGTCGGGACATGGGGATTTCTACGGTTGCGGTTCATTCGACTGCCGATTCTGAAGCAATGCATGTTCGTCTAGCGGATGAATCGGTTTGCATAGGTCCGCCAGCTCCTCGTGATAGTTATCTCAATATTCCCTCGATTATAGCTGCTGCGGAGCTCACTGGAGCCACAGCAATCCATCCGGGATATGGGTTTCTGTCAGAGAATGCAGAGTTTGCAAGGATAATTGAGGCACACAACCTAATTTTGATTGGCCCCAAGGCTCAGCATATTGCAATGATGGGTGACAAGGTGGCTGCGCGTCAGGCATTCGATGAATTTGATATTCCGTTGGTGCCGGGAAGCGAGGGGGCGGTAGACTCTCTTTCCTCTGCATCGCGTGTTGCCGGAGAGCTCGGATACCCAGTCTTGATCAAGGCAGCAGCTGGTGGCGGCGGACGAGGAATGCAAGTTGCATCAAACAAAGTAGAGCTTGAAGGTAAGTTCTCTATGGCAAGGCGCGAGGCTATAGAAGCATTTGGAAATGGGCAGGTATATATCGAAAAATACCTCCCTAATCCTCGACACATTGAATTACAAATTATGGCGGATTCTTTCGGGGATGTGGTGCACTTTGGAGAGCGAGATTGTTCAATTCAGCGGCGTCATCAAAAAATCTTGGAGGAAGCGCCATCTCCGCTGATAAGTGAGAAGTTGCGCGCTAGTATTTGTTTGCGGGCCGTTGGCGCAATCCAAAAGCTGGGTTACCTTGGAGCTGGCACGCTGGAGTTTCTGTATCAAGACGGAGAATTTTACTTCATCGAAATGAACACACGAATTCAGGTTGAGCATCCTGTGACAGAAATGATAACGGGGGTGGATTTGGTCTGCGAACAAATCCGAGTCGCGGCTGGAGAGCGTTTATCTCAGAGACAAGATGACATAACATTCAAAGGTCATGCTATTGAGTGCCGTATTAATGCAGAATCCCCGGTTGATTTTCGTCCCGCACCGGGTCAAATAACTGAGTATCATCCTCCTGGGGGCAGCGGAGTGAGGGTGGATTCGGCACTCTACTTGGGCTACATAGTTCCCCAGTTCTACGATAGTATGATCGGTAAACTTATCGTTCACGGCGCGAGTCGGAATGAGTGTTTGAATCGGCTCAATCGTAGCCTCGAAGAATTTGTCGTAGGTGGAATAGAAACCACTTTACCGTTGCACAAACGTTTGATCAGAGAGCGGGATTTCATAAACGCTGAATATGATGTCCATTGGCTCGAACGTTTAATAAAGAACTAGAAACAACCGACTTTCTATGGCAAGACGGTGAGTACCTATCAGCAACTTCATATAACACCGGAGACTCTCCTGCGGGCTTATCGCTTGGGGCTTTTTCCGATGGGAGAAAGTGCGAGAGATCCGACGATTTACTGGGTTGATCCGGAGAAACGCGGTGTAATCCCACTGGCAAATTTTCATGTGCCACGCTCAGTAAAAAAAATTTTACGCCGTAAGCCGTTTTCGATTAGTGTGGACCAAAATTTCTACGGCGTTCTCCAAGCATGCGCAAACAAAACGTTGGATCGTCCAAACACCTGGATAAATTCTGAAATTATTGAGCTTTATATGGAACTGTATGAAAGTGGGAATGCGCACTCAGTTGAATGCTGGTCCGACGGGGAGTTGATTGGCGGATTATACGGCGTCACTATTGGCGCGGCATTCTTTGGGGAAAGTATGTGTAGCGTTGCCCCGGATTCGAGTAAGGTGGCGCTTGTGCATTTAGTTGAGAGACTTCGTTTGGGCGGATTCCGACTACTTGATACCCAGTTTGTTACTGACCACCTTCGGCGGTTCGGTGCAGTAGAAATAAGTCGCGAAGACTATTTAAGATTGTTAACGGCGGCTCTTTCAAGGGAGGCGAATTTCTACTCTTTTGATATCGTCGAAGGCAACGGCTCTATAGTCACTGAAGGCACGCTTGCAGAAGCTGCGGGCGAATAACAATCAAGTACAATGACGTCGTAAATTGGGTGTTCAAGGGTTGAGAGCCCGGGCGAAGAAGAAAACATCCAACCTGTGAATAATTGTACAGCGTTTAAGTCGGGGCGGATTTCTCTTATTTCAAGAAACGCAGCATTCTCTGGTGGTTGCTCGGGCGGTGCCTTGAAGCACTTACGAGGCCTAATCCGCAGGCGCCTAAATTGGACCTCGGAATCTATCGCGGCTTCTAATTTGAATACGTTTCCGGTTATTTTATCCAGTGCTTCGAGCAGCGTAACACTTTCATAATCCGAATATGCTGGCGCGATCGCGAAAATTAGAAGGTTTAGTCCAGTGAAAATGGAGAGACGCACCCCGTATCGCTGCCTCAAGCGCCATCCTTAAATGGCTCTTGGAGATCCCTTACAAGGTTTAAAAGAACATCCCTAATCTGTTTTTGATCACAACCCATTAAAACAGCGTCTTCAAGTGCCTCCTGGCACATCTCGTTTATTTCCGCAATGTTCTCGTTAAGCATTTTTATTTTTTCTAAGCAGCCTAAAGGTATTCCGGCCGTATTTAGCCAAGTAGGGAGTTGGACATCTTTGTCGGCATACGTGCGCCTAATGGCCATGGCTTGGCCTCCAGTTAATTGTTTTCTCTAGGGCTATAAATCATCTGGCTGAATAGTCCGATGATATCGGCTGCGTCTTGAGTGTAGATAAGTCTACCACCAGGGCCTACTACGTCTTCCTCTCCACTTGGGTCAAGGCGCATATAATTCTCTCCTAGAAGGCCTTCTGCAGAAACAGCCGCCATAGTATCCAGGGGCAATTTAATTTTTTCATCTATTACCATGGTGACTTCGGTGAGATATGTCTCAGGGTCAATATTGACCTTAAGAATGCTTCCAACCTTTATCTCCCTTACCTTCCTGCTCCTTCGACAAGCTCCCGACACTAGAGAAGTTCGCGGTGATGGTGTATCCCGATACTGTCTGAAAGTCCGATTTTGAGTACACAAATATAACAAAGCATAGCGCCACTATCAAAACTAGTGCGCCGATCAATGTTTCTAGGACGTTGTGGGACATGTTATCTCTTCTCCCATCGGCGCTTGCGGGCGCCAAACAGAAATATCGGCGATAGCGGCGCCAAATTCAAGCGAAGGTCGCTCAGCAATATCATGAGTCGAAAATTCTGTTTCATGTTCAAGTGTTTCAAATTGCTCGTTTGATGCTATTCCAATGAGTCCAAAAAGTAGCATGGAGATGGCCGGCTCTGGGGTGCTGAGCAAGCGCGAGCGGTTTGGTTTCGCGATGTTATTTGCGGCTGCCGTGGGTTTCGGGCTAGCTCCTTCGTGCGCCAAGTTAGCTTACGGTGCGGGCGCTGAACCTTTGACACTTGTGGCGGCACGATTTGGCCTGTGTCTGTTTGCGATTGGATTGATGATCCGCATACGCCGTACTTCCTTGACAATTCAGAGGGGATTGTTCGTGGGATCTTTGGTGATGGGGTGTTTGTTGGTTTGGAATGCAGTGGGTTATTTGTCGGCTGTTAAGCATATTTCTGTGAGTTTGGCCGCCGCATTGTTTTACACGTTTCCGGTACAGGTCTGTGTTATTTCCGCAATCTCCGGTATCGAGTCGCTGAGCCGTCGGCGTGCGATAGCTCTGATGCTTGCTTTTAGCGGTGTTTTACTCTCTGTTGGCTTTGGTGCGAATATTGTCGACTGGCGTGGGGTGCTATTGGCACTAGGGGCAGGTACGGGCGCGGCCGTGAGCTCTGTTTTTTTCAGTCGATTGGCAAATGTTGGCAACAGTTTTGCTCTGGTGTTCTGGGCCATGTTAATGGCAAGTTTGGTTAGCTCTCTGTTGATGATTTGTACGGCTGGCCCGCAACTGCCGACCAACGAAATCGGCTGGCTTGGGTTCGTTGTTTCTATGTTGGGATTTTCACTTGCCCTGGTGACGTACTATTTAGCAATTCCTCTGGTTGGTGCGGTGCGAGCCGCTTTAACAGCAAATCTTGAACCGGTCATTGCGATTATTATAGCTATGGCAATATTGCATGAACGACCTAACGTCTTACAGATTTTTGGGATTGCTCTGATTCTCGGAGGGATCTTCCTTGCGCGGCGAGGTGTACCGAGGGCGATCAGTCAATCTGGCGTCCAGGGTTCGTAGTCTCCGGTTGCTGGAGCTCGCTGGCGGCCGCGCTCTATTGCTCCCGGCGGTCGATAGGCTTGTCTGGTGCCAGTCTGGTTTGGCTTGTGTTTGATCATCCACCTCTTTCGCAAAGGCTGGTTAGTTGTGGGAGGGTTTGGTGAGGGATGGGG